>NZ_CP030040.1:3450888-3750888 GCF_003260995.1 Acetobacterium sp. KB-1 | reverse complement strand
TGTTATTTTCTTCAAAGGCTTTAATAAACCCTTTTTTTCGTTCCTGATAAATATAGCCTTCTTCCAATTCATCGAAAAACAGCATAAACTTTTTATGACCCATTTTTATCAGCTCCATGGCTAATTCGTAAGCGGCCGTTTCATTGTTAATTAAAACCCCGCTTAACACACCACTGTCATCAGGAATACAACCTAATACCACCTCGCTCGGTGCATCGATGAGTTCGGCTTGCATTTCGTCACTTAAATCTTTCCCAACATAGATGATCCCATCACATTGTTTTTCAACCAGAACATTCAGAGATTTTTTCTCTTTTTCCGGATCAAAATCGGTGTTACTCAAAATGATATTGTAATGATAGATACCACAAACATCCTCTGCACCGCGGACAATCTCGGTGTAATAGGGATTGGTAATATCCGGGATCATAATCCCCATGGTATTGGTTTTTTGAATTTTTAGACTTCGGGCAATAGCATTGGGTTTGTAACCGGTTTTTTTGATGGCTTCCAATACGCGTTCTTTCGTTTCTTCGTTTACTAGCGGAATATTATTGACAACGCGGGATACTGTTGCAACGGAAACATTTGCTTCTCTGGCAACATCTACGATTTTAACTCTCATCTCTTCACCTTTCAAATTTCAAAACAATAAGCACTTGCAAAACGACCATAAACATCTTATGGACGTGTACTTATTTACAAAAATAACATCAACCGATTATTAACAACCTTCTACCGCTTTGATGGCATCCAGGATTAACTGGGGCGAACGACGGCATTTTTCTTCTGATACGGCACAGGGTGCAAAACGAAGACCCTTACCTAACGCGACCACAAATGTATTTTTTTCCATTAAATGGCTGCTAACTTCCCGAGGTTTATCACAGGGGATGCTAATAAAAAACCCGTCACAATAGGTGACCATTTCCAGTCCTATTTTTTTTGCTTCTTCCACAAAAGCGGCAGCTCGATGCCTTAAGATACTTTTATAAAAGCTCTGCTCGGCCATCGCCTGATTGTATAATTCATCATTGGAAAATATTTTTGTGATGGTTTCCATCGCTCCCCGGGTGCCGTTTGACCAGTTGCCACGGTTGGAATAGGTACAGGCATTGGCAAATTCACTGGCAATTTCTTCCGTGGGTGCCACACACAGAATCGCGCCGTTTCTGAGTCCGTACATGGTGTAACCCTTTGAGCAACTAAACGCATACAGCGTTAGCACATTGTTGGGCATCCCGGTCAGCATTTTCATAAACTGACGGGCTTCATCCCCGTCACCGGCAAAATCGATGTAAGCCAGGTCTACCAGCAAAATTATTTTTGACTCGGGTTGGGCCTTGGCTGTTTCGGTCACAAAGGTCTTAATCGCTTCCCATTCTGCTAACGAAATGGTATAGCCAGTGGGGTTATGAGCGGGTGTATTGAGAACCGTTAAAACCCGTTGCTGTTTTTTTAGCAGCTCGAGGATGCTTTTCTTCCAACCCTCTAAATTAAATCCACCCTTTTCATTATAAAGTGGGAAGGTTGTCACTTTTCGATGATTTTCATCAGCAATCGTGGCATAGGCAGCCCAATACCAGTCCGTCAATAAAATTGTATCGCCCAGCTGAGTATAGTTGCAAAATGAATGACGAACAGCCCCGGTTCCGCCTGGGGTTGCCACAGCTCGGATATGACCTTCCGGTTTACAGTCTTTAAAACAAGCTTTTGTAATCTGTTCTAAAAAATCCGGCTGACCGGCCAGCCCTGAGTAATCCGCAATCAGATTATTCGGTAGGCTTTTTAAGGTATCATAGACTGATTTGAATGTCACCAATTCGCCATCATCATCCATCAAGGCTCCGATGGTTGAATTAATGACGGCTTCTGAACCCAATTCTCTGGTACGGTTTGCAGCTTCTCCAGCAATTCTGAAGATCGGGTCGGTACCACCCTCTCGCAACGACGTTTCAATAACCATTTCCGCTTTTTTCATGTTTCCTCCCACTAAATCCATAGTTTATTCGCAAATTTTTTTCTTTCAGTTTCATATAAATTGTTTCCCAGGGTGTCAATGACAACAATCGCCGGAAAATCTTTGACTTCTATTTTTCGGATCGCTTCGGTCCCCAGATCTTCATAGGCAATTATTTCAACCGATTTAATACAATCTTGCAATAATGCCCCGGCTCCACCCACACAGGCAAAATAAACAACATCATTGCTCATCATGCTATTGATAACCCGCTCACTTCTATTGCCCTTACCGATCATACCGGCAAGTCCACGCTCCAGCAGCTCCGGGGTGTAGATATCCATTCGGCCACTGGTTGTCGGTCCTGCTGAACCAATAATTTCACCAGATCTGGCCGGACAGGGACCAACATAATAAATTAACTCATCGGTTAAATTCATTGGTAAGGGCAAGCCCTTTTCCAGGGTTTCCATCATCCGTTTGTGAGCCGCATCCCGGGCTGTATAAATGAGCCCGGAAATCCGCACATGGTCGCCCGCTCTTAACTTCTTGCGTTCCTTTTTACTCAACGGTGTTTTGATCTTTACAGCAGCCATTCTATAATTCCCTTTCCACATGTCGATTGACGTAACAGGATATATTAACCGCCACCGGCAACCCGGCTATATGGGTCGGAAAGACTTCGACATTGACACCCAAGACAGTATTGACTCCGCCCAGGCCCATCGGTCCGATTCCCAGTGCATTGCTGGCTTCTAAAAGGTAGTCTTCCAGTGCCATTATATGTTCTTGTTGATTGTGCTCGCCCAACGGTCTGCCCAGAGCTTCTTTAGCCATCAAAGCGGCTTTTTCCATGGTACCACCAACACCAACGCCCACCACAATCGGTGCGCAGGCATTGGGACTACCGGTTTCCACCGTCTGGAGTACAAATTCTTTAACCCCCGCAATACCATCTGACGGTTTTAGCATTTTTAAGGCGCTGGTGTTTTCGCTACCAAATCCCTTGGGTAAGATTTTTATTTTTAAGCCATCCCCGGGAACCACCTGATAATGAATCACCGCCGGGGTATTGTTCCCCGTATTGGTCCGGATAAAAGGATCAGAAACAACGGATTTTCGCAGATAACCTTCCTCATAACCTTTGGCAACCCCGGCCTGGAGGGCCGCTTCAAGACTTCCCCCTTCGATCGTCAGATCCTGGCCAAAGGTTACAAACATGACAACCATACCGGTGTCCTGACAAATGGGGATGTTTTTTTTCCTGGCCATTAAAAAATTACTGAGCATGGTATCAATAATCTCTTTCCCATTTATGGATTCCTCTGATACCCTTGCTCGTTCCAGTCCCTCTTGCATATCTGCTGATAAATGAGTATTGGCCTCAATACACATTTCAGCCACATGATCAATAATCTGCTGAACTCCAATTTTTTTCACTGAACTCTCCTTACTGTTTTTGTTCTTTTATCGGCGATCAACTTGATCATCACATTGTTTATCTTTACATTCCTTTTCAATTAGCTTCGCTTTATCATTCCCAATCCGAATCGAATGAACGGATAGGTATATGCCACCAAAAAGGATGATAAAGTAAAAGGTAATCAGACGCCAGATTATCATCGCCACCGCCGAATTACCGGCTCCATAAATGGGTCCAAACAAAAGCAAAAACCCTGCTTCAGCTCCCCCTGCGGCACCAGGCGTCGGCACAAAGGCGACTGCCACATAAAGGATCGCCTGAAGCGAAATAATGATGATGGCATTGCTCTCATGCAGCCCCAATGAGCGATACACCCAATAATTCACCGAGTAAAGTGCCACTATTTGTAAAATAGAAACAGCAAATAATTTCAAGGTTTGCATTTTATGGCTTTTTAGTTCTTTAATGGCGATCTGGTATTCTTTAATAAAGTGGGTAACCTTTTCTCGATACTTTGCCTCACTTTTTAAAATACGAAGCTTAAGCAAAAGCCCTAAACACCCCATCATAATCCCTTTTGCGGCATTAACGTTAAAGGCCAGAATAAAGATTAACACCACCCCAGCAATGTTTACAATTAACCCAATTGCAATCAGCCACTTGGCAGCTTCCAGACTTTGGTGTAATGTCGTTATACTTAGTATTGTGGCAATAATAGCCAAAAAAGTAACTGAGACCTGATAGAGTGCATATTTTTGAACCAGCACTGCCGTCCCCGAACCAAATCCATAATTTTTCTTGGACATCTCATAGAGTTGCAGAGGCTGACCTCCGGTAGCACTGGGGGTGATTAAATTGTAATACTGGCCGACCATGGTCATTGTCCAGGCAAAATGAAAGGTTTCATCGGCGTTATCCCGACGCATCAGCTTTAGTAACATATAAGCTTCGAGTGACCAGTAAATAAAAACACAGCCAATCCCAAGTAACAGAAAATAGCCATTCGCCTGTTTAATGGTCTTAAAAAATGTTTCCGGATCAACTTGAGTTAAGATGATAAGCGCTGTTGCACTGATTAACAAAACAAAAAACAAATAGTTCGAGTATTTTTTCCAGAATTTTGATTCCCAAAACTTTTCTTTATTTCTGGTTTGATCCATTGCATACCATCCTATTTTTGATTGAATCAATTATAACACACTGTTATGGTAAAGTAATGTAATTTTCAGTTGTTTTCATGAAATTTTCATACTAAATCAATCCCTGAAAGCCATGTTGCCGCAGGGCCTCATACAAGACAATGTTTACAGCATTTGAAAGGTTCAACGAACGGGCCTTTTCATGGTTTCTCATCGGGACGCGAAACCGGTTTTCCGGGTGGGCGTCATGAATTGCTGTGGGTATTCCGGCAGTTTCCTTCCCAAACATCAGAAAGGCGTTTTGATCATAGTCAATTTGATGATAAAATTTGGTGGCTTTGGTTGTTAGAAGATATAACTTTGCCTCCGGGTTCTTTTCCATAAACTGATCAAATGAATCATAGACCGTCACATTAACGAGCTCCCAGTAATCCAAACCGGCCCGCTTCAATTGTTTTTCGTCGAGTGAAAACCCCAGCGGTTTAATCAAATGAAGGCTTGTCTCAGTTAATGCACAAGTTCTGGCGATATTTCCGGTGTTTTGAGGTATTTCTGGTTGGTATAGTACAATATTCATGTTTATTCCTTTTCATTTAAGTATTTGTCCACTTTTATTATAATCAAAAAAAGCCCAATTCCTTTCTTTTTTAAGATAATCCTGATACGCCAGGAACATTTAAAACCAACAAAGAAATTGAACTTTTATGACTGGTTGTTTATTGAATGGTATCTCCATTTATACTATTTTTCTTTGAATCCGGTTTTTGATTCGTTTTCGGTAAAACAATGGAAAAGGTACTTCCTTTATTTGGAATCGAGTCAATCTTTATTCTACCACTATGTTTTTTAACGATGTAGTCGGCAATATTCAAGCCCAGACCGACGCCACCGGTTTCCCGGTTTCTGGCATCATCAACCCGATAAAAGCGACTAAAAACCTTTGCTTTATCTTCTTCGGTGAGCCCGATTCCGGTATCCTTAACCTCAATAACCAGGTGTCGTTTCCCCTGAACCAGACATAATTGAACCTTTCCACCCATTGGTGTATATTTAATGGCGTTATCCACTAAAATTCGGACGGCCTGCTTTAACCGTTCTTCATCGCCCCGGTATTGGATCCCAGGTGAAATGTTCTCGCTTAACTCAATTTCTTTTTCATTGGCCAATTCGGTCATCAGGCCAACCATTTGCTGGCACATGGAGGATAGATCAAACACTTCTTTGTCAATGACCAGCCGTTGATTCTCAGCCTGGGCCAGAAGCAAGAGCTCAGAAATAAGTTTTGCCATGGTCTCACCTTCGCTGGCAATGTTATTAAGCCATTTCATATTATCTTTAATCTGCTCTTCTTCTTTGAGTTTCAACACTTCTATATTCGTTTGAATAACCGTTAGCGGCGTTCTCAGCTCATGGGAAGCATTAGCGATAAACTTCTTCTGGTCTTCAAAGGTATCTTTGATCGGCTGAAGGGATTTTCCCGCCAAAAAATAGGAAATGGGCACTAGCACCGCAATCGAACCAATCCCGATTAACAATAAAAACGAAATTACATAAGCAATAATCGAGCGTTCCGTAGAAATCTGTTGAAACACCTGAAGCACATAATCGTTGGAATTATTGGAATAAGGCAGCGTATAAACCCGATATTCCACATTTTCTGAGACCAGCAGATTAAATTGGGGCGTTTCGTTCTTTTCAATCGATAACTCGTATCCTAACATAATTAAGTTGCGATCATCTACCTTCATCGATTTCACAATATTACTGCTGTCCCACATAATGAATTGATAGCCGAATTTATCATGGACCGAGTCTCTGGAATCGATCGGTTGGGAAATTGTCTGTCCGTTATTTTGGATAATTTCCTTGGCGACCGTGGTCAGATACATTTCACCGGAAAGACTGAGACTCCAGTTCACTAAAAACCCCAAAAGAAAGATAAACATAAACATAAAAATAACTAAAATCAGGGTGTTGAACAGGGTGATCTTTCGCTTGATTTCTTTAAACATGGGCCTTAACTCTCCAACCTATTTTTTCCCAAGTGTATAGCCTACCCCTCGGATGGTATCAATTTTGACTTGGGTGTCCACAATTTTTTTACGCAAATTGTGCACATAGATTTCGATATTGTTCTCATTGACTTCTTTATCAAATCCCCACACCCGATCTAGAATCTGTTCTCTGGTAAAAACCTGGTTGGGCCGTTTTAATAGCATCTCCAGAATCTTCGCTTCCTTAACCGACAGTTTAAATTCCTTGTTTTCGGTTTGCAGGATATTCTTTTTGGTATTAAAACTGACATCTTCAAAAACGATGGTCTCGCCCTTAATGCCATGATCCGGACGACGTCCCAGAGCCCGAATTCGGGCAAACAGTTCTTTTGCTGAAAAGGGCTTGATTAAATAATCATCCGCTCCCAAATCCAACCCTTTGACCTTATCATCAATGGTGCCCTTGGCGGTGAGCATCAATACCGGGGTATTAATCCCCTGATCCCGAATCTGCTGAAGAATTTCAATCCCGCTTTTTATCGGCAACATAATATCAAGAACAATAACATCGTAAATAGGGTTCAGCGCAAATAACAAACCTTCCTCTCCATCGTTGGCAATGTCACAATCGATATTTTGTATTTTACATAATTCCTGGAGTGCATCGGTTATTTTTTTTTCGTCTTCTACAAATAGTATACGCATAAAGCGACTCCTTCCATATTTTGGATTTTGATTATAAGCTAACAGATTAATTATAGAGCCGAAATCTTAAAGCTATATAAAACGAGGAGAATATGATATTATTTTAGGGTAATGAAAGATGACCGGGCCGACCAATTGTTAATCTGTTGCGACAATTGGCGCTACTGTGTTGTTTATCTTTTTATTTATCAATTGGTTATGGAGGTTCCCATGAAAGAAATACTCATTATTGAAGATGATAAAAAAATATCCCGGATCATTGAGCTGCAGCTCAAGCATGCCGGTTTTGAGACGGTTAAGGCCTTTACTGGCCGGGAAGGGATTGAAGCCTATCATAAGAACCCTGACTTTGATCTGATCTTACTCGATATTATGCTGCCGGAGGTTTCTGGTTATGATGTTCTTAAATATTTAAAGGCTCAGAATCATCACCTGCCAATTATCTTATTAACTGCCCGGGACGATACCAGTGATGTCGTTACTGGTTTTGAACTAGGCGCCGATGATTATGTGACCAAACCCTTTAACTTTGAAGAGCTTCTGGCCCGGATCAAAGCCAACATAAGAAAAAATACTCCGGAAGCAGCACAAAACACCCATCTGGTTTTTAAAGACATTGAGATCGATCTGGACACTTTTAGTGTTAAGCGCCAGTCCCAGGAAATCACCTTGTCCCGAACTGAATTTGATCTGTTTTATTATCTCGTGCTCAACCACGATCTGGTCCAGTCCCGGGAACAAATACTCACCAAGGTCTGGGGCTTTGATTACGATGGCGGGGACAATATTGTCGATGTTTATATCAAATATCTGCGCGATAAAATCGACCGGGATTTTTCCCAGAAGCTGATTCAAACGGTTCGGGGGCGGGGTTATGTGGTTCGATAAACTAAATATCCCCGGCCGCAAAAAACCGCTGAAGATCTATCATCGCATCGTCTTCTTTTTTATTCTGGCCCTCACGGTAGTCTTGACACTTTCTTTTTTGATGGTCTTCTTTTTTTCGCAGCAGATTATCTTAAATGAAAGCCAATCGACGATGATCCGGTTTAATAATTACGTCATTAATACTCTGGATGAAAACATGCCAACTCTGTTGAGCTTACCTGCTGATGCACGACTGGAATTCATCTCTGATAAACTCTACCCCTATGTCAAGGATAATTCCCTGATTGCCTATCAGCTAAAAGATAACCAGGGCAATAGCTACCAGTCTTCGGAAATTCTGACTGATTTGCTAGTTGCTGAAAACCTGGCAGAATACGATTTTGATTTGTTTGAATTTAGCTTTGATGACGACAATGATCAGATGATTGCGGTTAATTCCTTGCGTTACAACCAAATCGAATACTATTATCTGGGGTCTTACTATGTGCTGGAGGACGGGGATATTATCTATCTCCAGATTATCAAAAACCTCAATGACAGTTATGTGTTTATGACCATCTTGTTTGTCCTGATGGTCTCCATTAGTATTCTTGGCTTGATCGCAATTATCCTGCTTGGTATTTACGGTACCAAACAGACCCTGAAACCACTGATTGAGATCTCAGAAACTGCAAAAAATATCACGGAAAATAACCTCAATATCCGAATCGAAGAAACCGGAAACAAGGATGAACTGGATCAGCTGATCGTTTCGCTTAACCAGATGATAAAGAAACTGGAGTCGGCTTTCAATAATCAGAAGCGCTTTGTTTCTGATGCCTCCCACGAGTTACGCATTCCACTGACGGTTATTCAGGGTTATATTGACATTTTATCAGATTGGGGTAAAAATGACCCGCAGCTCCGGGATGAATCCATTGAAGCCATTCGGGATGAAATAAAAGGTATGAATAAAATGGTCGAAGATTTACTGTTGATTACGCGTATTGAAAACAATTATTTTGGTGACGATTTCGTTGTTCTTGATATTTCGCTACTTTTAGAAAAGATTATTTATCAGTGTCAAATGATCGATCCGGATCATGAATACCTCATGGAATCCTGTGACCATGCCTTTGTTCGGGGGAATGAAGGGCTGTTGATTCAAGCGATCCGGGGTCTTCTGGACAATAGCCGCAAATACACCCCGGTCGGCGGAACCATCAGCCTGAGCTGTCGGGTTTGCAATAAAAAAATAAATGAAATCACGGTCACTGATACCGGCTGTGGGATTCCCTCGTCCGAACTTGAAAAAATTAAAGAACGTTTTTACCGCATCAACAGTGACCGTTCCCGTGCAACCGGTGGTTCAGGCCTCGGTTTGTCGATTATTGACAGCATCATTAACGTTCATCGGGGCAAACTGGTCATTACCAGCGAACTCGGTCTGGGCACTAAAGCTTCGATCTTTCTAAATAAAAATTAACTGTTGTCAACAAACCCCGTACCGACAATTGTTAATCTATTGTCGGTACGGGGTTGTCCTTATATCAACAGTAATCTGTCAATGCTAATTGCTATTTATCTAATACATTATAAGCATTCTGAGAAAATCTGCACGGCCTGATCAATTTCTTCTTTGGTCACGACCAGGGGCGGTACAAAACGGATAGCATTGCTGCCGGCGGTGATTAGGAGCAGGCCTTTTTGCATCGCTTTGGCAACAACGGCACCCAGATCGGCATCAACCTGGACACCGACAATTAGTCCCATTCCGCGAACTTCTTTTATGACGGGATGGTCTTTTTTTAACGCTTCCAGTTTGGTTTTGAGATAATCCCCTTTTTCTGTCACCGCTTCAAAAAATCCCGGTGCAGTCAGGGTTTTGATCACATATTTGGCGGTTGCACAAACAAATGGATTCCCGCCAAAGGTGGAGGCATGGGTTCCCGGGGTAAAGACTTCGGCCACATAATCTTTGGCAATAATGCCGCCAATCGGAACGCCACCACCTAAACCTTTGGCCATGGTGACCACATCCGGCACAACTCCGTATTGCTGGTAGGCAAACAGTTTTCCCGAACGGCCAATACCGGTTTGCACCTCATCGAAAATGAGTACAATGTTTTGTTCATCACAGATTTTTCGCACTGCTTTTAAATAATCCGGATCGGCAGGATAGATTCCCCCTTCGCCCTGAATCACTTCTAAAATAATCCCACAGGTTTTGGGACTGATCTGAGCCTTTAACGCATCAATATCATTGTAGGGCACATGATAAATTTCTGGCATCAGCGGTTCCAGGTTTTCCTGATATTTTTTTTGACCAGTAGCGGTAATGGCAGCATAGGTACGTCCATGAAAGGACTGATCCATGGCAATAATTTCCACAGCGTCTTTATTTTTTTTGAGTTTACCGTAAACCCGGCACAGTTTTAAAGCTGCTTCGCAAGCTTCCGCCCCACTGTTACAAAAGAAAACCTTGTCCAGTCCGCTGGCTTTGGTCAGCATTTCAGCCAGTTCAATTCCCGGTTCGGACCAGTAAAGATTGGAAATATGCACCAATTTTTCCATCTGCGCCTGCATTGTCGCGAGCAACCCCGGATGGGCATGCCCCAGTGCATCGACGGCGATTCCGGCGACAAAATCCAGATAGTTTTTACCATCAACATCGGTCAGTACACAACCCTGACCCTTATCAAAGACCAATGGAAAACGTTTATAGGTTTCCATTATCACATTGCTTCCTCGCGTTATTAAATCCATTTTTTCCTCCTAAATAATGGAACGACGAATCATCGTTCCCACCCCGGCGGCCGTAAACAGTTCCAGTAACATGGAGTGTTCCACCTTGCCGTCTAAAATATGAACCGAATTGACCCCCTGGTTCAGGGCGTCAACGCTATTTTCCACCTTCGGGATCATCCCGCCTGAGATAATTCCTTCTTCAATGAGTTTGGGCACATTTTCGGCAAAGAGCCGGCGAATGATCGAATCCGGGTTATCCGGATCCATATAAACCCCATCGGTATCGGTCAGGTAAATGAGTTTTTCTGCTTTGACGGCTTTGGCGATGGCATAGGCCACATGGTCGGCATTAATATTGTAGCTCTGGCCGGTTTTATCCGTGCCAATTGGGGCAATTACCGGCAGATAGTCATCTTTTAACAGGGTATTTAAAAGTCGGTTATCGACATGGATGATGTCCCCGACAAAACCGATATCCAGATTATTGACAAATTTCTTTTTAACCTTAATCATCCCACCATCCTTGCCAGAAAGACCGACGGCGTTCATTTCGCGGTTCTGAAGCAGTTGGACAATTTCTTTGTTGATTTTTCCGGATAAGACCATTTCGGCAATTTCGACCACCTTTTCGTTGGTGATCCGCAGACCCTCGACAAATTCGGTTTGGATCTCAAGATCACTTAGCATCCCAGAAATATCTTTACCGCCGCCATGAACAATAATCAGACGGATACCGACCAGACGCATCAGGGAAATATCATCCATCACCGACTGCTTTCTGGCCTCATCATACATAAAACTACCGCCATATTTAATGACCATGGTTTTCTTTTTAAACTGTTGGATATAGGGCAAAGCTTCAATTAGAATCTTGGCCTTTTCAATATATTTTTCCATTAATTACTCTTTTCTTTTTTTAACTTCGGTAATCGCCGTTGATCTTAACATAGTCGTAGGACAGATCACAACCCCAGGCCACTGCTTTTTCGTCGCCATCATTTATTTCCACCGAAATGTGAATATCTGTTTCAGATAAAACGTTCTTGGCCTCATCTTCATCAAAAACAATTGGGGCGCCGTCATTTAAAAGGGTGATCATCCCGGCTTGACTGGAAAAAATCAGGGAAACCTTTAAGGGATCAAAGTCAGCACCGGCATAACCCAAAGCACAGAGCACCCGACCCCAGTTGGCATCTTCCCCAAACAGTGCTGTTTTAACCAGACTGGAAGTGATTACCGATTTTGCCAGTTTGCGGGCATCATCCTTTGTTTTAGTACCATGAACTTCGACTTCCACAAACTTGGAAGCACCTTCGCCATCACGAATGATTTTTTTTGCCAGGGTTTTATGAACATAGATAAAGGCTTCTTTAAAGATCTCGTAATCCGGGGTGTTTTCCTGTAAGAGCAGATTGTCAGCCAACCCATTGGCCATCACCGTGACCATATCATTGGTGCTGGTATCGCCGTCAACGGAGATCATGTTGTAGGTATCTGCCGTAGTTTCTTTTAGGAGTTTATCGAGCAGGGCCGGTTCAATTTTCACATCGGTAGTCACAAAGGACAGCATCGTGGCCATATTGGGATGAATCATTCCGGAACCCTTGGCCATGCCGCCAATTTTTACTGGCTTCCCGTTTATTTCCACTTCCACTGCAATCGTCTTTTTAATGGTATCGGTGGTGAGAATAGCTTGGGCAGCAGCATCACTATCTTCCTCAGTATTTCCCAGCTTTTCTCCCAGCGTCTCAATACCAGACAAAATTTTCTCCACTGGCAAGATCACCCCGATAACCCCCGTTGAGGCGATCAGTACATCCTCGGGCTGCAAACCCAAAACCGCTGCTGCCTTAGTGGCTGTGGCTGCTACCGCTTCTTCCCCCGATTGTCCGGTGCAGGCATTGGCGTTACTGCTATTGACCACCACCGCCTGCTTATAGGGGTTAGCAATGACTTTATTACACCAGTGAATTGGTGCTGCCTTGACAACATTGGTTGTTGTCATTATGCAAGTTGCCGCTGGTACTTCTGAAAAAATCATCGCCAGGTCATTTTTCGTGCTCTTTTTGAGGCCGCAATTGATCCCCCCGGTTTTAAAACCCGTGGGTGTTGTGACGCCGCCTGTCTTTATTACTTTCATGTCTTTACTCCTCGTATTTAAATGGCTTATCCAAATTTCTCTTTAGATTGGGAAATCGGCAATAAAGTCGATTCCGGTTTTTTCGGCCAGCCCAAAACAGATATTCATATTCTGAACGGCCTGTCCGGCGGCACCTTTAATCAGGTTGTCAATGGCACCTACTACAATGATGTGGTTGGTGCGGGAATCGATAGTCAAGCCGATATCGCAATAGTTGGTCCCCTTCACCCAGCGGGTTTCCGGCATCCGGTTTTCCAGAATTCTGACAAAATATTCATCGTGATAAAAGTCTCTGTAAATCGCTTTGACCTCTTCCAGACTCCGCTCAGCCGTTAACTTGGCATAAGACAAGGCCAGAATTCCCCGGTTCATCGGAACCAGGTGGGGCGTGAACAAAATATTAAAGTCCTGACCATTTAAAAGCCGCAACTCCTGTTCAATTTCCGGTGTATGCCGATGAGACCCAATCTTATAAGCCTTGATGGTCTCATTGCATTCAGAGTACATCAGCTCGGTGATTGTTCCCCGGCCGGCTCCGGTTACTCCGGATTTTGCATCGACGATAATACTGCCAGTATCAATGAGATTATTTTTTATAAGCGGTGCCAGGCTTAAAATACTACAGGTTGTATAGCAACCGGGATTCGAGATGAGCTGGGCTTTTTTTATCTCATCACGATGCAATTCACATAATCCATAAATCGCTTCATTAAGTAATGGATGGTTAAAATGTTCGGTTTTGTACCAGTCCTCATAGATATTAATATCCTTAAGCCGGAAATCAGCACCAAGATCAATGACCTTTGTTTTTTCTAGCACCTCCGCCGTAACGGTTTTGGATGCGATGCCATGAGGCAAGGCCAGAAATACCACATCCGACTTTTCAGCCAGGACCTTGATGTCCGTTGCTTCGCAAACAAGATCGGTAATGTTCTCAAAGTTTCCATAAACATCACTAAATTTCTGTCCGGCAAAGCTTCTGGTCCCGATGGTCACCACTTCTACATCCGGATGCCGCATTAAAATTCGGATCAGTTCCTGTCCAGCATAACCAGTTCCTCCGATAATTGATGCTTTAATCATTTTAATTTTCCTTTCTCAATGCTTTTGTTTAAGAATAGTAAGAGTTTAGGCAAACCGATCACACCATCGTATCGAAAAAAATCGGTCCGGGGTTTATCTACAATCTTAGTATTCTCTTGTCCCATCAATAATCCATCAACAGGTTCTCTAAAGGTATATTTTACCAAAATAACTGAGGCCTGTCTGTTAGTTTATGAAATTTATTAATACTTATTTTCGTATTATACTCGACTCGTTATGTATAATCAAGCGTTTTTATGCATATTTATTAATTTATTACAAATATTTTCTTTTTATACTTGCATTTCAGATCGAATGATTGTATAATCATTCATGTAATTAAGTTGATTATACAAAATAGATAATTATCAGGAGGATATAAAATTGAAGAAAAAAGTAATTCTCGCTTATTCCGGTGGATTGGATACGACCACCATTATACCATGGCTTAAAAATACCTACGACTATGAAGTGATTGCTGTGTGCGTGGATGTCGGACAGGGCACCGAACTGGATGGCCTTGAGGAACGGGCCCTTGCTTCCGGTGCCAGCAAATTATATATTGCGGATGTGACCGATGAATTTGTAGAAGATTATGTTTGGCCGGCACTTAAGGCCGATGCTATTTATGAAAAAAAATATCTGTTGGGCACCTCCCTGGCCCGCCCTTTAATTGCCAAGGTGCTGGTAGAATATGCAGAACTGGAAGGGGCCGAAGCCATCTGTCACGGTGCTACCGGTAAGGGGAATGATCAGGTTCGTTTTGAACTCACCATTGGTGCATTGGCGCCACAGTTAAAAATCATTGCCCCCTGGCGAATTTGGGATATCAAATCCCGTGAAGATGCCATGGACTACTGCGTCATGCATGATATCAAGGTACCAATGTCGATTAGCAACAGCTACAGCCGGGATAAAAACATCTTACATATGAGCCATGAAGGTTTAGAATTGGAAGATCCTTCTCTGGAACCCCAATATAAAAAATTACTGCAAATGACAACCCCACTGGAAGAAGCACCCGACGAAGCTGAAACTGTCAGTCTGGACTTTGAACAGGGCGTTCCTGTCAAATTAAACGGTGTTGCAATGTCTGGCCGTGAGCTGCTGGAAAAACTCAACATCATCGGTGGACGTCATAGCATTGGCGTCGTCGATCTGATTGAAAACCGGGTGGTCGGGATGAAATCCCGGGGGATTTATGAAACTCCTGGTGGTTCAATCCTTTATAACGCCCATGAGGAACTCGAGCATATGTGTCTGGATCGTCAAACCTTTGGCTTTAAACAGCAGGCAGCGGTAAAATTTGCCGAATTGGCCTACAACGGCGAATGGTTTACGCCCCTGCGTGAAGCTTTAACCGCTTTTGTCGATGAAACCCAAAAAACAGTAACCGGAAATGTTCAATTAAAATTATATAAGGGTAACATCATTCTCATTGGCGTAGCCTCACCTTACTCGCTATACAATGCTGAAATTGCCAGCTTTACCACCGGCGATCTCTATGATCACAAAGATGCTGAAGGGTTTATCCATTTGTTTGGCTTACCGCTTAAGGTTCGTGCTTTAATGCGACTCAGTCGCGAAGAAAAAGGGGAATAAGATGAAAAAAATGTGGGGAGGTCGGTTTTCTAAAAAAACCGACCTTTTAACTGATGACTTTAACTCGTCGATAGCCTTTGATCAACGCCTGTACAAACAGGACATCATCGGAAGTATTGCCCATGCCCGAATGCTTGGGAAGCAGAATATTATCGATCCGAGCGAATCGCAAAAAATTATCGAAACCCTGGAAGCGATTCTTGTTGACATTGAAACCGGAAACATCGAGTTTTCCGTGTCAATGGAAGATATTCATATGAATATTGAAGCCATTCTGACCGAACGACTTGGTGATGTCGGCAAAAAACTCCATACTGGCCGTAGCCGCAACGATCAGGTTGCCACCGATATGCGACTCTATGTCAAAGCGATTGCTGATGACAGCAAATCACTAATAAAGAATCTGATTATCACCCTGCTGGACCTGGCCGAAGATCATACCGATACCATCATGCCAGGCTATACCCATCTACAACGAGCCCAGCCGATTACCTTCAGCCATCATCTAATGGCTTATGTCGAAATGTTTAAACGTGACATGACTCGGATGACCCAGGTCAAAGCGATGGCCGACACCTTACCACTGGGTTCAGGTGCTTTGGCTACGACCACTTATCCTTTGGACCGGGAAGCAGTAGCGACAGAACTGGACTTTGCCTTTGTTTCACTAAACAGTCTTGATGGCGTTTCTGACCGCGATTTCTGTCTTGATTTCCTGGAAGCTGCGTCGGTGTTAATGATGCACCTCAGCCGTTTTTCTGAAGAAATCATTCTCTGGTGCAGCAGTGAATTTAACTTTATTACCCTGGATGACGCCTTCAGTACCGGGAGCAGCATTATGCCACAGAAAAAAAATCCCGATATTGCCGAACTGGTTCGGGGCAAGACCGGCCGCGTTTACGGAAACCTGATGGGTTTATTAACTACCATGAAAGGTATTCCGCTGGCCTATAATAAGGATATGCAAGAAGATAAGGAACCGGTATTTGATACCTACGATACCATTAAAATCTGTCTGATCACCTTTGCTAAAATGATCAAAACCCTCACGGTCAACAAAGAGACGATGAAAAAGGCCGCCGCCGGTGGATTTTCCAATGCCACTGACGCTGCCGATTGGCTGGTTAAACATGGTGTTGCCTTTCGGGATGCCCATGAAATTATCGGCAAACTGGTATTTTTTGCTTTAGAACAACAAAAAAGCCTGGATGAACTGACTATTGAAGAATATCAGAGTGTCTCACCCGTTTTTGATTCATCTATTTTTAAAGCCATTGATTTGAATGTTTGTGTCAACCAGCGAAACATCATTGGCGGTCCTGCAAAAGAACAAGTTAAAAAGGCGATCGCCTTTAATCGGCAGTGGCTGGTCCAAAGTTAAGCTTCTTTTTTTCTGTACCCTACCAAATTAAATCAAGAAAGTTTTTTTCACTGCCTTTGTCTTGTTTTTCACAAATAAATATGATATGCTTTAAACTGTTAAACATATTTTTACACATAATTAAACTATAGAAATAGAGAGTACAAGATGGGAAAATACAAGGTTGGAAAAGAAACAAAAGAAAAAATCTATGAAGCTTCCAAGACATTGTTTTATGAAAACGGCTATACCAGCACCACCTGCCTAAATATTGCCAAGGAATCAGGGGCAAATGTCGGGCTGATCAATTATTATTATGGTTCAAAAGGCGGCCTGGGAATCGAATTATATAACGAAGTTATGTCTGCTATTAAGGCAAGGGTCACCGAAAACCTGAGCAAACTGGAAATCAAAACCAGCCTTTTATTACAGACGGCCATCGAATGGCGGGTGCTTAATAATAATATGCGATTTAATAAAAATTTCAGCCGTTTTTATTACGATTTATTGGGCGAAAATGTGCTTTATAAAGAGCAGAGTGTGGTCACTGATTTTTATCGGAAACTCGCTGAGAGCTGCGGTCTACACTACAGCGACTTTGAAATAGCTTTTATATCCTATGCCAGTGCAGGTGCTACCCAAGGCATTAATCTTGCCTATGATGCCGGGCTTATTGACTGTTCTTCACAGGATTTTATTAATTCCAGCATTCAGCTTTTACTCAATAACATGGGACTTGATGCAAAGCTTTATGACCATGTCATTCAAGAATCCTATGAAATCGAAAAGAAGTTTATCGTCCGAATTGACAAAAACTTTGCGGTCCTCTAAACAATCTATTAAATTTTAATCTGCGCTATGCAGCGTCATATTTCATATGACGCTTTTTTTTGATGTTTTTTCATTTTTTAATCAAAATTAACATCTTCTTCTAAGCTGATAACTGCTTTTTTCTTTTCCCGCCTCTAGGCTGTCACTGTAAATATGCCTCATTTCATGTTTTAAACGTTTATCAATATCAATTTTTGCATTATTTTTCGTAATTAATCTTTTTTATATATTTTATGCTGGACAAACGCCCTTTAACATGCTATTATCGAACTGTGCTTAAACATAACTAATATTATACGAGGATAACTTGCATTCCTCATATAATACCATCTCATTCTGAGCAATCACCATTTTGTGGTTGTAAATAGTGTATTTATGGGTGAATGCACTCCAGTTTGAAAGGAGGAGAAGAGATGAAAGTATCAAGCATTGTCTATCGCACCCATGTTTTCATTTGTTGCTGTTCTGATTAGACCGTAAACGTTTAAACCTGTGTTTTGCATTTATTATTAACTTGTACTTGGGTCGGTCTTATTCTTGATGATGTAGCTACCTGACACAGCCCTTTCCAAAATCAGAATTGTGACAAAAAATTAAAATCTCCCGGTATAAATGGAGATATCTTGAAGAGGTGAATTTATGAAAAATAATACTTTCTTAAAAATTGCTGTTCTGTCTGTATTCTTTGTTCAAATGGGTGTTGGCACGATTACACCGGCGATCGCTAATATAGCCGCGGCGTACCCGGATGTTCCTTTTACAACGCTATTACTTGTATCCACACTTGCGGTACTGATGTCTGTCCCAGCGACACTCATTTCTGGTCGAATTGCCGGAACCGTCGTTAAGTACAAAACCTTATTAATCATCGGTATGATTCTATTTGTAGGTGGTGGCGTGGCCCCCTATTTCATGGCAACTTCCAGTTTTACTGCAATCTTAGCTGTTCGAGCCATCTTTGGTATTGGTCTTGGGATTGTCACCCCATTAGGCGGTGCTTTAATTATCGCCTTCTTCGATGGTGAAGTTCGAGCCCAAATGATGGGACTCAGTAATGTTATTGCCAATGTTGGAGGTATTCTTTTCCAATTACTTGGCGGTATGGCTGCCGGTATTGCCTGGCAATATGCTTTTATTCCTCATGCCCTCGGTATCATTACCCTGGTTCTCATTCTGTTTTTGCCGGAACCTCCAGCTGCACCTGTTCAAGCGGTTGGTGAAGCTAAGCCTAAATTACCGGGTTCCGTTTTTGGTTTTGCACTGGCAATTTTCTTAATTATGGCTTTGATTTATCCCATGCTGGTTAATATGTCCACCATTATTGCTGTTAGCGGAATGGGTGGAGCCGCAGATGCAGCGCTCGTTCTAACCATGTTCACGGTTGGTGGCATGGCTGGTGGATTTATCTTCGCGAAAGTCTTTGGCCTTTTCAAAAAAAATACCCTGGCTGTTGGTCTAGCATTTCTAGCCGTTGCGATGGCAAGTATTGGTCTTGGTAGTTCCATTGCCTTTATGTACATTGGAACGACCATTGCCGGGATTGGCTTTAGCTTTATTATACCAACCGTTTTCATGGATTTGGGCGCTGCTGTTCATCCCAGTCAAATGCCAACTGCTTCCGGAATTATTATGGCTTGTATGAATGTTGGTGGCTTCTGCTCCGCCTACATTTTTGCCTTCCTTGGTGCTATTACAGGAATGACCGAAAACATAAAATTCCCTTTTTATGTATCAATGACAGTCTTTGCTGTCGCTGCAATCGCTTTTCTGCTGATTAAACCTAAACAGCCAGATGCACCTCAACCCGAATAAAAAATTACATAAAAGTGAGCCGTATCTTCTTTACAGATGATACGGCTCTTGTGTTTTTTGGAGATCAGCACGCTTTTAGCAAATTCAGCCCTCTTCAACTGGAATGGCATTTTTTATTAGCAGCATCGTTAAGGCGATGCCAAATAGAATAATCGCAAAACCGATTAACGAATGAACCGAAGGTATCTCTCCGACAAAGAAGAAAACAAAAATCGGATTAAGGATCGGCTCCAGCAAAGATACCATGGATGCTTTTAGTGCTGAAATCATCCGTATTCCCTTAAAGAAAAACAGGTAGGAAATACCGATTTGAAAAATACCCAGAAAAATAATTCCCAGCCATCCAATTGCGGCTAATCCCGAAAAATCCAGTTGACCAGGAAACAGCACCAGGATCACCAGACAGAGAATGATATTATTAACACCAACGATTGAATTGTCCGAAACAGGATAGTCGTTGTCCATAAAATACTGTACCAGCGCATAGGCAACACCGTTGCTTAATGCCAGCAAATCACCCCAGAGATTTTCTCCCGCCGCGGCGCTAAAAATGACGATGATCCCAACAAGAATAAATAAACGGGGCAGCAATTCTCTGCCGATAATTTTTTTCCCGCGGATCACATAATAGAGATAAAGCCATAATGGGGCTGTACATTGGAGAATAATCGCATTGGCTGCCGTTGTTATTTTAGTTGTCAAGACAAACATAATGCACAAATAACAGTATCCGATGACCAGAGCAAGATGTTTTTTTGAAAACCGCAACTTTTTCCATTGAATCAGCGGTAAAAAAATGAGCGCGGCGATAAATGCCCGGCCAAAAGTGATGGTATAAGCATTGGCGTGAATAAGTTTAATAAAAAGCCCCCCTGTGCTAAACAATATCATGGCAATGAGCACATATAAGGTTCCCTTTGTTGTTTTTTCCATCGGCGCCTCCTTTTTTTCTCTTTTTACTTATCTTTTGATGATACCATAACCACTTAATTTTTTCTCTATATTTTTGCTTTTATTTCCTGTATAATATTTGTAATAAGGTGGAGGTAAACTTTGTATGTTGTCACAGATAAAAAGTAGCGGGCTATTAGGCGTTAATGGCGTTATTGTCACAGTTGAAATTGATATTTCCCGGGGGTTGCCCTCTTATTCATTGGTGGGTCTACCGGATGCCGGGATCAAGGAATCCAAAGATCGGGTTTTTTCGGCTGTTAAAAACAATGGTTTTAAATATCCGATGGATCGGATCACCATCAATCTTGCCCCCGCAGACTTAAAAAAGGAAGGGCCGGCCTTTGATCTGGCTATTGCACTAGGAATCTTACACGCTTCTGAACAACTGATCTGGGATCATCCTGAAAATTTTCTGGTCATCGGGGAATTATCTTTAAGTGGAGAAATAAGAAGTGTTAATGGTGTCTTGCCAATGGTTTTGGCCGCTAAAGAAGCTGGTATTAACCATATTATGGTTCCCTTTGAAAACCGCTATGAGGCTGCCGTGGTTCAGAATGTAAACGTCTATCCGATAAATGATTTTCACGAAGCCGTCTCATTTTTAAAAAACGAACTGATCATTGAGCCCTTTGAGGTAGATCTCAAAGCTCTTCTAAGCGAGAAAAACAGCAGTCATAACATCGATTTTTCTGATATTCGCGGACAGGATCTGGGCAAACGGGCCTTAGAAATCGCTGCTGCCGGGGCTCACAACTGTTTGATGAGTGGTCCGCCCGGCTCCGGGAAAACGATGTTGGCTAAAGGTTTTGCCTCTATCCTACCCGATCTGACCATCGACGAAGCGCTGGAAATCACTAAAATCCATAGTATTTCAGGACTGTTAAAAAACAATGCGATCATCAGTCAGCGGCCTTTCCGTTCCCCTCACCATACCATTTCCAAGGTCTCCCTGATCGGCGGTGGTCGAATTCCCAAGCCCGGGGAAGTATCCCTGGCACACCTGGGAGTGCTATTTCTTGATGAATTGCCCGAGTTCCAAAAATCGGCACTGGAAGTTTTGCGTCAGCCAATTGAAGATCAGGAGGTGACCATTTCCCGGATCAATGCCTCCCTGACTTTTCCGGCCAGTTTCACCCTGATTACCTCGATGAACCCCTGTCCCTGCGGTTATCTCACCGATCCCGCCCATGAATGTATATGCACCCCCCAGCAGATTAAAAACTATCAGGGCAAAATATCCGGACCGCTGATGGATCGACTGGATATTTTTGTAGAAATCCCCAGCACCACCTACGATGAACTGCAAACCAAACCCAAAGGCGAAACCTCTCAAGTGATTAAAAAACGGGTAGATGCAGCCAGAGAACGCCAAAATGTGCGCTATCAGAAGCTGGATATTTTTTATAATGCCCAACTCACCCCCAAACTGATGGAGACCTTTTGTCACCTTGGTCCGGCCGAAGAAAACCTAATGGAAAAGGTCTATACCAAAATGAAACTCAGCGCTCGGGGCTATCACCGAATTTTAAAGCTGGCCCGCACCATTGCCGATTTAGAGGGGTCCGAAAGCATTCAAATGGCCCACCTGTCTGAAGCAATTCAGTATCGCGGCATGACTAAGCTGGCCTAGATACCCGCTCGTACTTTTATTCACGCTTTAAAAAAACGACTGTCAGTGATCACTGACAATCGTTTTTTTTTATTATTTTCGACTCAGCGAATTAGCAAATTGGTCCTCATTTTTTCGCAGATACCAGAGTCCCGCGACACCGACTGCAACCAGTACCAGACTGATTAGCTGAGCGATACGGAATCCCATAAACATCAAACTGTCGGTTCTTAAACCTTCAATAAAAAACCGCCCAACTGAATATAGACCCAGGTAGACAAAGAGTAATTCGCCATCAACCTTTTTAATTTTGTCTTCATAAAAAAAGATAAAACCAAAAGCCAACAAATTCCAAATCGATTCATAAAGAAAGGTCGGGTGCACCTTGATTATTCCCAGAGCTGCGTCGTTAACGGTAATCGCCCAGGGTAAATCAGTTTGCGAGCCATAGGCTTCCTGGTTGAAATAATTCCCCCAGCGGCCAATGGCTTGACCGAGAGGTAATGCCGGTATCAGTACGTCTGCCAAAGCAAAAAAACTGATCTTCTTAACCCGGCATAAAACAAGTGCCACAATCACACCGGCAATAATGCCACCATGGATAGCCAGCCCACCATTCCAAATCGCAAAGATTTCTTCCGGATGGGCAGCATAATAGTCATAGCTGAAGATGACATAGTAAAGCCGTGCCCCAATGATCACCGCTGGTGTCATATACAAAAAGAAATCCATAATAATTTCAGGATCAATGCCATATTTAGGCGCCCGTTTAAGAGCAATGAGCAACCCGATCAATAATGCCGCGGCAATTAAGACCCCATACCACCGGACTTCAAGACCAAATGCGGTAAATGCGATTGGGTTTGGCGCGTTCATCATTAGAGAATAGTCGCCAATTGACCGTTTTTAGCACCGGCTGCATTACCTTCTTCAACGTCAAGGTGCATATCCAATTTAAATTCCGGATGAACCCGAACCAGGACATTGTCAAAAATTAGTCCACGCGGTCCATCTAATTTAACTGAGACGATGTCCCGGTCCTTTAAGCCAAAGGCGGCGCCTTCTTCCGGACTCATATGAATGTGCCGAGCCGCTACAATGGCACCCTTGGCAATTTCGATTTCGCCCGCTGGTCCAATAATTTTCACCCCTGGAGTATCGGCGATGTCACCAGAATTTCGAAGCGGTGCCTTGATCCCTAAAGCAAAGCCATCACCAACTGAAACTTCCAATTGCGTCTCAGGACGAACCGGTCCCAAAATCCGAATTCCTTTTAATGTTCCTTTAGGTCCAACCACATCAACTTTTTCTTCTGCGGCATATTGCCCCGGTTGAGATAAATCTTTCATTGGTGTCAATTGGTAACCTTTGCCAAATAACGCCTCTAAATCTGCCTGTGACACGTGAATGTGCTTGTTTGATAACCCGATGGGTACTTTTCTTTCCAATTTATGTCTCCTTAAATTAATAAATTTTTAACAATCTTTATTCTATCCAATAACCAATGAAATGTTAAGATAATATTTTGTCTTCTTTGCTTTTTTTCGTTTTTTTTATTTTTTGGCTTAATTCCAGCATTTCCTGAGCATGTTCCCAGGTTTTACGGGTCACTTCTGCACCGCCAAGCATCCGGGAAAGTTCCTCTTTTTTACCCTTTTCGTCAAGCGGTAGAAAACTGACCTCAACCGAATCGTTTACGGCTGTTTTTTCAACCATAAAATGCTGGTCTGCCATCGCCGCAATCTGGGGCAGATGGGTAATACAGATAATCTGTCGGCCTCGCGGCGACGTAACACTGAGGGCCTGAATCTTTTCTGCCACCACCTGCGCTGTCCTTCCACTGATTCCTGTATCAATCTCATCAAACACCATCGTTTCAATGGCATCCAGTCCTCCGAAGATACTTTTTAAGCTTAGCATAATTCGGGATATTTCTCCTCCTGAAGCAACCTTACCGAGGGGTTTCGGGGCCTGGCCCGGATTGACAGAAATTAAAAACTCCACCGTATCCTGCCCATGAGCAGCCACCCGACTAAGATCATGTTCCACGGCAATTTCCACCTGAACCTTTTCCATGGCGAGTTCACCCAACTCTTTTTGCAGTGCTGTCTTTAAAGCCCCAGCCGTTTTTAAACGTAACTCATAAAGATTATTACTAATCGTATAATACTTATCTTGAATGCCGCTTAATTCCTGATAATAATGCTGTAAACTTTCATCCCGATTGAGCAAGCTTTTTAAACGGATGCCGATTTCCTCGGCATAAGTTAGAATCTCTGCAATATCCTGCCCATATTTCCGTTTAAGCCGGGCAATGATGCTTAGCCGGCTCTCAATTTCGTCTAAGTCTCCCAAACTGTATTCCATATCTTCCAGATAGGATCGAATTTCAAAAGAGAGGTTTTCTGCCTCACTTAACATGCCATTAACGGTTTCTAATTTAGCCTCAAAGCTACTGTCAATTTTAGCAATTTCGGCAATACTTTCTGTCAGTAAACCCAGCGCATCAAGAATCATCGGCTGATTCGAGTTTTCACCCCTGAGCAATTCATATGCCTGACTGGTATGGGTAAAAAGGCGTTCGCGGTTTTCCAGAATCCGTTTTTCCCCTTCCAGTTCTTCATCTTCACCAATTCTCAGGGCCGCGACCTCGATTTCATTAATTTCAAACTGCAGGTTTTCTTTTTCCCGCTCTAATTCCCGTTCATTGGTTTCCAGTTCTGCAATCTGATCTTTAATCCGTTTAATTTCAATCGCGGCGGCGGCGGCCTGTTCCCGGTATTTCCGGCTTTTTTCACCACCAAAGGCATCCAGCAACTGACGATGATTTTCTCGTTTAAACAGCGATTGATGCTCATGCTGGCCATGGATATCAATCAGTTTGTCGCCCAGTTTTTTTAGCTGGGCGACGGTGATAATTAAACCGTTGGCGCGGCAGATATTGCGACCCCGATCGTCCATTTCCCGGGTCAGTATCAGTTGTTCTTCTTCCATGGGGATACCATATTCTTCGCATTTATTGATCAAACCTGGCTGTTCACTGATATCAAAAAGCCCCTGTACCGTCATCTTATGTTTTCCCTGACGGATGTTTGTTTTATTGCCGCGATTCCCCAAAACCAGCGTCAAGGCATCAATAACAATGGATTTTCCTGCTCCGGTTTCCCCCGTAATCACATTGAGTCTCGGATCAAAATCCACCGATAAATAATCAATTAGCGCATAATCGTTCACAACGAGATTTCTCAGCATAGAGCCCTCCCTATTTCATCAGCTTTTTGAATTTACCCACAATTTCACTCACCATGTCCCGATTGCGAACAAGCACAAAGATCGTATCGTCTCCGGCGATCGTTCCCACAATTTCACACCAGTCCATGGAATCGATAGCCAGGGCTGCTGCCTGGGCCATCGCCGGAAGGGTTCTCAGCACAATGGTATTTTCGACATAATCGATGGTTAACACCGATTCTTTAAAAACAGCGGTAACCCGTTCAATATAAATGGTGCCAATATCCTTAAGGGGAGCATAATGTTGCACCCCTTCGTGACTGCTCACCTTGATCAGTTTTAACTCCTTAATATCCCGGGAGATAGTTGCCTGAGTTACTGCAAAACCGGAATCTTTTAAGGCCTGAGCCAGTTCTTCCTGAGTTTCGATACGGTTATTTTCGATGATTTCAATAATTTTTAATTGTCTGGATACTTTCATGTCTTTTCTTTCCTCCACAGTACAATTTCTGTCGCTTCAGTGCTGGGTTTTACGTTGATCATTGTTTTTATTTATGATGCTAATATTCACTGGAAAGTTTGATCCTCAGCCGATCATAACTACTCATCTGATTGAGACGGATCAAGCGGGTACAATACGTCGCTTTTTTAATTTTAATCAAATCCTTCGGTGTAATCGAAACCGTGGTCTGCCCATCAAAGGTGACCATAATATCTTTTTCGCGGTCTCCAAATTCCAGATTAATCACTTCTTCCTCTGGCAAAATGTAGGACCGGTCGTGCAAGCGATGGGGGCAGATCGGGTTTAAAATCATAACACTGGCCTGAGGCGATACCACTGGCCCACCAGCAGCCAGCGAATAACCAGTGGAACCGGTGGGGGTGGCAATGATCAATCCGTCAGCCCGAAATTTGTCAATCGTTGAACCACCTGCTTTGGCCTCAATATCCATCATCCGAAAACCGCCGCTTTTAACCAGAACATCGTTTAAGGCAATATAAAAGCAGGCACTTTCATTTTCTTTTTTAATACTGCAACTTAACATCATCCGCTCTTCAATGTAGTAATCGCCGGCGCTTAAATTTTTTAGCGACTCTTCATAATTACTGGCCTCGCCTTCAGTTAAAAAACCAAGCTTGCCCAAATTAATGCCAAAAATCGGAATCGAATAAAAACAAACCTTGCGGGCGACAAACAAAAGGGTACCATCGCCCCCCAGAACGAGAATACAATCCGGTTTTCGAAAAAAAAGGGTTTTGGGATAATAACGAACACCTTCATGAGGATATTTAATCTGGCCTTCCAGCAGGGCTATATTAAACCCGTGACGGATCAAATAGCTGATGCATTTTTCAGCCAGAGCAGGACTGTCCGGCTTATCCATATTTAAATAAATACCAATTTCCTTAAAGTCATTAAATTCCAATCTTACTCACTTCCTATTCGTTCTGAGGTTCTTTCTTTTTTTTGCAGCTTTCATGGGCAATGGTCACCACTGAATGAATCTGCGCTGACCAGTTTTCTTCAATCTCCGGCTCAGTATTTTCAACCAAAACTAAAAACTCGATGTTTCCCTTAGGACCCTGAATTGGTGAAAAATCCAGACCTTTTATTAAAAAGCCCTGATTTTCGATGGCGGTGATCACTTCAAACAAAATCGATTCATGCACTTTTTTATCCCGAATGACACCGTTTTTACCGATTCTTTCCCGTCCTGCTTCAAACTGTGGTTTAATCAGCCAGATTCCCCGAGCACCGGGTTTCATAAACAATTTAATTGCCGGGATCAGTTTGGTGATCGAAATAAACGATACATCCATAACGGTTCCGTCGACCATCTCCGAAATATTCTCAGCCGTCAGATACCGAAAGTTCGTCCGCTCCATGGAAACAACCCGGGGATCATTCCGTAACTTCCAGTCCAATTGTCCATAGCCCACGTCCACGGCATAAACTTTTTTCGCACCGTTTTGCAGCAGACAATCGGTAAAACCGCCAGTCGATGATCCAATGTCGATAAAGGTTTTTTCGGTAACCGTCATGTCAAAGACGGCCAGTCCTTTTTCCAGTTTTAAGCCGCCGCGGCTGACATAGGGCATATCACTGCCCTTAACCTTAATGGTCGCTTCGGTATCGACCAAATCTCCGGCCTTATCCTTGACCTGATCATTGACCTGAACCAATCCCGCCATAATGGCTTTTTTAGCCCGCTCCCGGGTATCAAAATAATTCAGGCTAACTAATAATTTATCTAAACGTTCTTTCAATTTTTCCTCTTTTCATGGGTCCGTTTTCATCTGTATTCTAATTTTCTTGTAAACTGTGAATCATGATTCTGTTTTGTTAAAACAAAACAGTTCCTTTATTTCTGGCGGCGGCAAATATAGCGTGCCAATTCCTGAAGAAAAACGGTACGCTCACCAATCGGTTTGAGCATTTCTATGGCTTCGGTTTCCAGTTCATCGACCCGCAGTTTTGAAGCCTCCAGACCATAGAGTGATACAAAGGTGGATTTATTATTTTTTTCGTCGCTGCCAATGGGCTTGCCCAGATCCGCCTCCGTACCTTCAATATCCAGAATATCATCGACAATCTGAAAAGCCAGGCCAATGCGATGGCTGTAACTGATCAGTCGCCCCTGGGTAGCCGGTTCAGCGCCGGCGATGAGACAACCGCTCTGAACACAGGCCTCTAAAAGGGCAGCGGTCTTATGCAAATGAATATAGTCCATTTCATCGAGACCGATGACCTTATCTTCACTGAGCATGTCCGCCACCTGGCCACCGATCATTCCCAGAACCCCGGAAGCACCCATGATCGATTTCATCGCATTAAGATAATTTATCAACCCGTCGCCCGTGAGTCCCTGGGTTCCCGCAAGCATCGTTTCAACCGCATAATTGAGCAGTCCATCCCCGGCCAAAATCGCCATCGCATCGCCATAAACTTTATGATTGGTCGGTTTTCCCCGCCGTAGATCATCATTATCCATGGCCGGCAAATCGTCATGGATCAGTGAATAGGTATGGATCATCTCAATCCCCATGGCCAGGGGTTTGATCGCTTCCAGATCGCCTTCCAGGGCCCGACAGGTTTCCATCATCAAAATCGGACGCAGTCGTTTGCCCCCGGCAAAAAGGCTGTACCTCATGGCATCGATAATCACTTCCGGGGTATCCAGGTTTTGTTGAAAAACTTTTTCGAGTTCCCCATTAAATTCGATAACCCGGGCACTCAGCATGTTTTTAAAACTGCTCACGTTTCCACACTCCCCTCGAATTCCTGTTCTTCGCCATCAATCATGATCGTTATTTTTCCTTCAAGGGTATCCAAATCGGCACTGCACTCATTAATGAGTTTCATTCCCTCTTCAAACAGTTTCATCGATGCCTCAATTTCCTGATTATCTTCTTCGAGTAGTTCTGCAATGGTCTCCAGACGACTCATTTTAGTTTTTAGCTTTTTAACTGCCATTATTTATTCTCCTTAGTGGCTGAAATGTTTGCCTTTGCCTCACCATCTCTAAAGTGGAGGGTCACTAACTGATCAAGCGTTAAACCCGTTACCGACGCAACCGGTAAGCCTTTATTATCCGTCACCCGAACATAACCTTTTTTGAGCACATTTTGCGGACTCATGGCTTCGATCCGGGTTTTAAGATTGATAAGTTGTTGTCGCTCATTTTTAATCCGGCTATTTAGCAAGCGAAGCATCCGATCATTAATGCGATCCAGGTCAAGACGCATCTCTTCGATCCGTTCTTTCGGACGAAACCGCAGAAACTCTTTTTTCATCCGCATCAAGATTTCACGGTTTTTGTCGATTTTAGCTTCCATGACCTGAATCAGACGGCTTTTCTGGGTAACCAGGGCACGAATCATACTCAGGGTTTCTTCGGCAACCAGTTCTGCTGCTCCTGAAGGGGTTGGGGCCCGTAAATCGGCTACAAAATCAGAAATCGTATAGTCAATTTCATGACCCACGGCTGAAACAATCGGTAATTCCGATTCATAAATGACTTTGGCCAGATGCTCATCATTAAAGGCCCATAGGTCTTCAATGGAGCCGCCGCCCCGACCGATGATAATCACATCCACAGACAAGGCGGCATTAAAGGTCCGAATACCCTTTATGATATTTCCGGCCGCTTCATCCCCCTGTACCAGGCTGGGATAAATGACGATATCGATCAGCGGGTTTCGGCGTTTGATAATGGAAATCATATCTTTGATCGCCGCTCCGGTGGGAGACGTGATCATCCCCACCCGGCTGATGATTTCTGGAAGCTTTTTTTTATGCTCCCGCTCAAAATAACCCTTGGCCTCCAGTTCATCTTTTAGCACCAGATAAGCCTGGAATAGATCGCCAAGTCCCTGAGGTTCCATCGATCGCACCGTTATCTGATATTGTCCGCTGGGCAGATAGACACCCAAACTCCCCCGCAGTGTCACCTTCTGACCTTCTTTGGGCAAGAATTTAAGCCCAATAGCCGCATTTTTGAACATCACACAATCAATTTTACTGCCGGCATCTTTCAGGGAAAAATACAAATGTCCCGATGCCGCCCGTTTCACATTGGAAAGTTCCCCCTGGATCACCAGGTTCCTAAGGAGACTATTCGATTCCAACAGGGTTTTAATATATTGGTTAAGCTCAGATACACTGAGAATTTTTGCATTTGTCACCGACTGCACCTCATGCTTTTAAAATAATCCATTCCCATCAGGGCATTTCCAGCGGCATTATCGCGGGCGTATTCCCCCGGGGAAAAATAGAGACTTAGTCCTGATGTTTGCAATTCCTGCGCCACAATTTTTTTAATAATCTGATTTGACATCACACCTCCGGAAAAGAGCACCGATTGAAAGGGGTGCTTTTTTTGCAATCCGCCAATTGATTTTGACAGCGTTTTAGCAATCGCCTTGAGCACCAGATAGGCCACTATTCCCTCGTCAACCCCCGCTCTCAAAAGCTTCTGCGCCTGATTTTCCTGACCTGAAAAATGAAAATCCATCCCATCCATCGTCGCTGAAATCACATCGTTGCGATCAATAGATTCCGGAACTACCTGGTTTGCCAGCGCTTCCAAGGCTTTTCCCGCGGGAAAATCACATCCCATCAATACCCCGATCCGGTCAATTAACTGTCCGGCATTGAGATCCCGGGTCTGGGCAATGATTTCGCAATCATAACCGATTTCTTTCTTTTTTACCAACAGAATTTCTGATGTGCCGCCAGAAAAATGAACCGCCGCAAAGGTCGCTTCCAATTTCTTTGAACCACTACCATAAATAGCCGCCCGGATGTGGTTTTCCTGGTGACTCACCGCCAGTTGCTTAACAGCCAATACGCCAGCCAGAGAACAGGCCAAAGACTCCCCCGCACGAAAGACCGGCATATAAGAGTCAAGCAGTGGCCGGGGTCGCTTTGAATAACAGATGACCTCAATTTCCCGGCCCCGGGGCAAATCTGCAAGCAACATCGGCAAATGATGGATATGCTGAAAAAGGGCATCCGATTGACGAAGTCCTCTTTCTCCTGACTTCACTTCCAATAGGATGCCCTTGTTATAAATCATGTTTTCATTTTCGTCTACCAAGGCAACCGAAGTTGTATAATTACTGGTATCAATGCCAAGACTAAGGGCACTCATTGAGTTCGTCCTTAACTATTTTATTTAAGATACCATTAACGTAATTCTTTCCATCCTCGTCTCCGAATTTTTTACTAAGTTCTATCGCCTCGTTGATGACCACTTCAAATGGCACTTTTTCATTCATATATTTTAGCTCACAAATAGCCAAACGCAGAATTGATTTCTCTACCTTTGGAATTCGATCAATTTTCCAGGTGCTTTTAAGATAGTCATCCAGAATATTATCTATTTCCGGAAGATGAGCTTCGGTGGTGTCGATCAAGGTCTTTCCGTAAACCAGATCCAGCTCATTATCCTCTAAAAAATATGCAATACTATCGGTAAAATCGCCTGGCTCCGGATGAAAATCTAATTGAAATACACCTTTTAGCGCATATTCCCGTTCCTTTTTTCGACTCATGCACGACTCCTTCAGATTCTTTTATTCTATAAAAAGGGGCTTGCACCCCCTATATGCCTGAACCTTCAATTCGGACATTAACCGCCGCTACTTGGAAACCAGCCATCGATTCTACCGCAATCTTGACTTTTTTCTGAACCGCTTTCGAAACCTTGACAATGTCCACCGCAGGTTCAGTGATCAGATAAACCCAAATCATCAAACCTTCCGGCTCTCTGGCTATTTTGACACCTTTAATTGTCGAGGCAAGATAAAGTTTATCCATGATTTCATCGGTAATTCTCAATGAAATGCGTGCCACACCGTTAACGCCAGTAGCCGCCAAGCTAACAATCGAAACGATCATTTCGTCATTGATTTCTGGTGACTGATTGTTTTTCATTTCACTTTTCATCTTAATAACCTGAGTTCGCTAGATTTCCTGATGACAGTCGCAACCATCCTCACCACAGCATGAGATCTCTTCGTTTAATATAAATGGGGCACCACAATCTGGGCAAACCACGGTATTATTTTCAAAAGACTCAAATTCGGTGATATAAACATTTCCGCATTCCGGACAAATGATTTCGTAATAGTCTTCTTCATCAAACTCGAAATCTTCTTCGCCATCGAAATCTTCATCTAAAATGAACTCTTCCAGATCAGAAAGATCATCATCAACCATTTCAACATATTCTTCCAGTTCTTCCTGCGCTTCGGTAATGCCATCCAGGGCATCGACAATGTCTTCAAGAATATCCAGAACTTGAACCAGAACCTTGCCTTCGTTAGAAGCCAGATCTAATTCCAGACCATCTACCAAACCTTTGGTATAAGCGACTTTTTCATTAATGTATTTCATTTTATACCCTTTCCATGTAATCGCCCGTACGGGTATCGATTCGAATCTTATCACCTTGTTCGACAAAAAGTGGTACGGTGATAACGGCACCAGTTTCTACCGTAGCGGGTTTATTTGCTCCGGTTGCAGTGTCGCCTTTAAAACCGGGATCGGTTTTAACAACTTCCAATTCCACAAAGTTGGGAGCTACGACTGAAAATGCCACGCCTTTTAGCGACTTTACAGTAGCAATATCATTTTCTTTTAAATATTTTAACGCTTCTTCAACCTGATTCAAGTTAAGTGGAATCTGCTCGTAGGATTCTTGGTCCATGAAGTAGTATAAACCACCGTCTTCATATAAGTACTCCATTTCACGGGTTTCTACCTGTGCTTTAGGGTAACGTTCTGTGGGACTGAACGATTTTTCTACCACTGAACCCGTGATAACATTTCGAATCTTTGTTCGAACAAAGGCTGCGCCTTTACCTGGTTTAACGTGTTGAAACTCAATGATGGTAAATGTGTGACCATCCATCTCAAACGTTACCCCTTTTTTAAAATCTCCTGCTGATACCATATTTACCTCCGATATATCGATGTTAATTTTTTCTTCTTAATTCAATGTTATTATTCTATCACATTTATCAGGTGACGTCATCCCAATTTATTATTATCACTGGGGATAAGCCCCCAATCATCTACCGATGAGACATCGATTATGACCACCCAGATCCGTAATCACCTGAATCTCCTGATAGCCGGCATTTCTTAGTAACGCCATCACTGCAGTGGCCTGATCGTCCCCAATTTCCAGCGCCAGAATACCGTCTTTTTCCAAAAACAAATGAGCCTCCCCAATGATCCGCCGATAAAAATCCAGACCGGATTCACCGCCGTCCAGTGCCATATGGGGTTCATACTCCAAAACATCCCGAGCCAGGCCACTCATCTCTTCCCACCTGATATACGGAGGATTGGAGACAATGACGTGGTAGGTTTTTCCTTGGGGAATAGCGGCAAATAAATCGCCTTCGTAAAGTAAAATATCGCCATCAACTAATTGGTCGGCATTAATTTTTGCTACCGCCAGTGCCGCCTTGGAAAAATCACTGAGGCTTATATTTCCCTGACTAAAGCATTTCTTAATGGTGATACCGATGGCTCCGCTGCCGGTACACAGATCCAGAACGTTAGCCCCCTTCGGGTACGTTGCCTGTAAATAGGCTAGCAGGTACTCCACCATCGGTTCGGTGTCTGGTCTGGGAATTAAAACATCCTGACTGACAAAAAAGTCCATCCCCATAAACGCTTTTTTCTGCAAAATATAGGCGACCGGTTCTAATTGACAGCGTCTCTTTATTGCGCTGCGATAGGTTTCTTCTTGTTTTAAGTCGACCGTTTCCTGTGAATGGGTATAAAAATAGATCCGCTCCTGATCTAAAACCCCGCTTAAAAGAATCTCGGCCTCTAAACCGGGATATTCGATTCCGGCCTGATTAAGTGACTGCCGTCCAAAATCTAAAACCTCTTTAATGGTCATTTTTTTCTACCTCAACTTAAAACTCAACAAAAATTTTTCACATCTGAACAAGAAAAAAGCCGGTTACAAGAACCGACTTCTTTTTTATTCTGCTGACTCGTTTTTAATGCCGTATTTTTTATTAAATCGATCAACACGTCCACCAGCATCAATAAGTTTTTGTTTCCCTGTGAAAAATGGGTGACACACTGAACAGATTTCCACTTTTAATTCTGGTTTGATAGAACCAGTTTCAAATGTATTTCCGCATGCACATTTAACTATTGATTTGCCGTAATTTGGATGAATGCCTTCTTTCATCGAATCCACCTCGTTTCTTATTTATTTAATTGCTCATTGTTATTTTATCAACCGTGATATTATATCAAACTTTTCTTAAAAGATCAAATATTTTGTGCTTTATATTTATTAATAAATTTTTTCATAAATGCATCGTTGTCTTTGGTCCGTTCCAGAATGGAGATAATCTTATCAGTGAGATCGTAGACCGTTGTTCCCTTGTAAAGTTTGCGGATATCAAAGCTTACTTTGAGCTCCTCAGCAGTCAAAAGTTTTTCTTCCCGACGGGTGCCAGAACGGTTCAAGTTGATCGCCGGGTAGATTCGCCGCTCGGCTAATTCCCGTTCCAGATGCAACTCCATGTTACCGGTTCCTTTAAATTCTTCGAAAATAATGTCATCCATGCGGCTGCCGGTATCCACCAGAGCCGTTGCCAAAATGGTTAAACTGCCACCTTCTTCGACATTTCGGGCGGAACCGAAAAACTTTTTCGGAAAAAACAGTGCCTCCGGATCAAGACCACCAGACAAGGTTCGGCCTGAAGGCGAAACCACCAGATTGTTTCCCCGGGTCAGCCGAGTTAAACTATCCACCAGAATCACCACGTCTTTTCCCTGTTCGACCAGCCGTTTGCCCCGTTCCAACACAATTTCTGCCACCTTGATATGATTTTCCGGGGGTTGATCAAAGGTTGAATAAACAATATCCGCATCGATGGAGCGTTTCATATCGGTGACTTCTTCCGGTCGTTCATCGACTAACAGAATAATCAGCTCAATCTCCGGATAATTGGTGGTAATGCCGGTGGCGATTTCCTTTAGCAAAATGGTTTTACCAGCTTTGGGCGGGGCCACAATCAATCCCCGCTGACCTCTTCCCATTGGTGAAAACAAATCGATCATCCGGGTTGACACCACATCCTGGGTGGTTTCCAGAGTGATTCGTTCTTCCGGGAAAATCGGTGTCAGCCGCTCAAAACGGGGTCGATTGGCAATTTTTTCAGGAATATCGCCATTGACCTTTTCCACATAAAGCAGGGCGTCGAATTTTTCATTTTCGCTGGACATCTTAATTTTTCCCAGGATTTTATCCCCAGTTCGGAGATTAAAGCGCCGGATCTGGTTGGCGGCCACATAAATATCGTGGTCCCCGGATAAATAATGGTTGGTTCGCAGGAATCCAAAGCCATCCGGATTGACGTCCAGAATCCCTTCCTGAGCGGTTTTAAAGCGGTCGAGATCCTTTTTATCGTCCACATAAAGCATGCTGTTTATTTTTTGAATAATGTCCGCGGTTTTCGTCCCGTTAACCTTTTCCAGAAACAGCATCGCTGAATACTTTTCCCCAGTTTTGGGTGGACGCACCTTACCACTTAGGACATCTCCAGTTTCCAGCTTGAATTTTTGTATCTGGGACCCGGAAATATAAACAAATTCCTCATTGGATTTCATCTCTTTATTTTTGACAAAGCCAAACCCCTCTGGCAGAATCTCCAGATTTCCTTCCACCACCACGACATTGTCCATCGAGTCTTTTATTTTGTAATAAGGAGAACGGGCACCATTTCCATTTGACCCATTGACAATGCGTTGAGTCGATTGAGCAGGGTGTATTTTAACGCTTTCTTTTTTTTCTACTACTGGTGTCACCGTTTTTTCTTTGCGATTTGTTTCGCTTTTTTCGTCTGTCAATGGCTCTTTTTCCTTTGTGTTGTGATGTTGATTTTGAGCGGCGGACTGATCAGCCGAGGTCTCTAATTTTTCTTCAATGGCCTCGATGAGTTCAATTTTTTTAAGCCGACTTATTTTTTCGATCCCCAGATGCTCTGCCTGCTTTCGCAATTCAACAACCGTTAAATCTTCCAGTGATTTCTTTTCCAATATGTGCCTCCATGGGTTTTTAGATGTTTAAGTAGTTTATCTTAGAATAGATTGGTTTGATCCGTTTTTTCGATATTATGCTTTCAAGTGCAGAATAATCTGAAGGGTGTATCTTGTAGATACCTTAATCTACCATAAATATCCATTCTTGTCAAAACCCCCGGCGACGCATTACTATTTAGTACGGTAGTCCAAGCGAACCCTATTTATTCCTGTTCGCCTTCGATAATTGAAATCATAATGGCGTTTTCCACCCGCCGCCGTTCAATTTCACAGCTAACGAAATGAGGTTTCATAATGGTGCCATTAAAATTATAGGCATTGGCATGACAACCGCCACCGCAGAAATATTTGGCCCAGCAGGTTTGACACGCTTCTTTTTCTAACAGATTGCCAGCATCAAAGATTTTTTTGATCTCGCCGTTGGTGATGCCACTTCTCACATCGCCCATTTTAAAGGCCTCATTGCCGACAAACTGATGACAGGGGTAGATATCCCCTTCTGGCGTCACAGCAACATAATCCTTGCCGGCCCCACATCCAGACAGACGTTTGTAGACACAAGGACCATGATCCAGATCGACATTAAAATGAAAAAAGTTATAATGAAGCCCCTCCTGATGGCGTTTCAGATAAGCCAGAGCCAGCGCATCGTATTCTTCCATAATGGTGGGCAAATCCGACTCGGTCAGGGCGTAATCATGTGTCGCTTCGGCCACAACTGGTTCCACCGAAATACTTGTAAAACCTTCTTTTGCCAAGAACTCTACATCCTTGGCAAAATCAAGATTATGATGGGTATAGGTTCCCCGGACATAGTGGTCTTTGTCGCCGCGCATTTTTGCCATCGCTTTGATATTATCAATAATCACATCAAAGGAGCCCCGATCATTGATGGTTTGTCGCATCTGGTCGTTGACTTCTTTACGGCCATCCAGACTGAGGACAATATTATCCATCGTCTCATTGAGATATTCCCGAGTTTTTGCATCCAGCAGCACCCCATTGGTCGTCATCGTAAATTTAAATTTCTTATCGTGTTTGGCGGCCATTTCATTACCGTAAACCACCAATTGTTTGACGACATCGAGGTTCATCAGCGGTTCGCCACCAAAAAAATCCACTTCCAGATTTTCTCGGTTTTTGGATTGTTCGATGATAAAATCAATGGCTTTTTTTCCCACTTCCAGCGGCATCAACAGTTTTTCGCCATCAAAGTCTCCTTGGGCGGCAAAACAGTAAGAACATTTCAGATTACAGTCATGGGCCACATGAAGACAAAGCGCCTTAATCAAATCGTTATTGGCATAGTTTTCCCGGTGATAGTTGATTTCTCGAAATAATAGCCCGGCCGCTTTGACGCTATCCAATTCATCGAGGCATTCATTGAGTTCAATCACTGAATAGTGTTCTTCAAAGTCTTTTATTATTTCAGCTCTAGTTTTAACTTGATAGTGATCCAGCAACGCAAAGGTCAGTTCATCCACCGTCAGCACCGTACTGGTGTCCACGTCCAAAACGATGTTAAGGCCGTTCTTTTGATATTTATGTATCATTTTTTCTCCTCGATTCTTGTATCATCAAAAAAAGACTATCTCTTACGAGACAGCCCCTTTCAGGCTTGTTTGCTATTTTTCAGTTTGTTTACATTTTTGGTTTCCTACGGTGCAGGAAGTTTTACAGGCTGATTGACAGGAAGTTTGACATTCCCCACACCCTCTGTTTTTCACGTCAGTGAGTTTACCTTCTTTAATGATTTTAATGTGCTTCAAATTATTCACTCCCCTCAATCTTTATTTCGATCAGACAATGGCAAGTTAATGAACCGTCGCTGTCTGTATTTAATTATTTTTTTTCGTCAATTTCTTCAAATTCGGCGTCGACAATGACTTCTTCCTGATCCAGATCTGGCAACTCTTCAAAATCGTCTTCTACTGTTTCTGCAACAGCGTCCCCAACATTGACTACTCGAGCAATGGCCGATTTAGTGATCAGCGCCTTATTGTAATCTGGCAATAATTCGATCGTGACGTTTTCTTCACCAATCGCATAAATAATTCCATAAAACCCGCCAATTGTAACAATTTCATCCCCTGGTTTCATACTTGAGCGCATTTCTTTAACTTCTTTTTGTTGTTTTTGTTGTGGTCTTAGAACAAAGAAATAGAAAAATACAAGTACTAAAATCAAAGGAAGAATGAGTGTAAAATCAATTCCAAACATTCACATTCTCCTTCATCTTATTCAGCTATGCCGAATTTTTCAAAGAAAGCTTCTTTATAGGCTAATAAACTGTCATCCATTATGGCCTGTCGAATTTTCTTCATCGTTACAAGTGTAAAGTATAAGTTATGATATGTCAATAACCTGGCCCCTAAAATTTCATTGGTTTTAATGAGATGCCGAATGTAAGCCCGGGTGTAGTTTCGACAAACGAAACAATCACATTCCGGATCAACCGGCGTAAAATCTTCCTTGTAGGTGGCATTGCGAACCACTACCTTGCCATGGCTGGTAAAAGCCGTACCGTTTCTGGCGATCCGGCTTTGGAGCACACAATCAAACATATCAATACCTCGAATGGTGCCTTCAAAAAGTGCATCCAAAGAACCAACCCCCATTAAATACCGGGGCTTATCTTTTGGCAGTAGCGGCGTGGTGGTGTCCAGCATCCGGTACATCACATCTTTGGGTTCGCCCACACTCAGTCCGCCAATGGAGTAACCGGGGAAACCAATGTCGGTAAGTTGTGCTACACTTTGAGCCCGCAGGTCGGAAAACATGCCACCTTGAACAATGCCAAACAAGGCCTGATCGTCTGGCCGCTTATGGGCCTCCTTACAACGTTTTGCCCAGCGGGTGGTCATTTCCATCGATTTTTTGGTGTACTCATAATCGGCGCCGGCAGGAGCGCATTCATCAAAGCACATAATAATATCAGCGCCGATGGCGTTTTGCATATCAATGGCTTTTTCCGGGGTCATAAAATGTTTGGATCCGTCCAGATGTGAAATAAATTCAACGCCTTCTTCAGTAATCTTTCTTAAATCATTTAAAGAAAATACCTGAAATCCGCCACTGTCTGTGAGCACCGGCCGGTTCCAGTTCATAAACTTGTGAATACCACCGGCCTTTTCCATTACCTCCTGACCGGGTCGCAAATAAAGATGATAGGTATTTCCCAGAATAACATTAGCATCCATCTCCACTAAATCTTCGGACGAAAGGGACTTCACCGTCGCCTGGGTTCCCACTGGCATAAAAATCGGGGTATTAATGATGCCACGTTTAGTATGGATCTTCCCCAATCTGGCTCCGGTATCTTTGCACTCCTTAATTAACTCATAACGAAATTCACTCATTCTTTTCTCCTAATCGTCTTTTTACTCAATCAACATCGCGTCACCAAAGCTAAAAAAGCGATACTTCCAGTCAATGGCACTTTGGTAGGCTTTCATAATGGCTTCCCGGTTATAAAAGGCCGACACCAGCATCAATAGGGTGGATTCTGGTAGATGGAAATTCGTAATCAACGCATCCACCACCTCCCACTGATAGCCGGGGTAAATAAAAATATCCGTCACTCCGGTATAGGCAGTTACCACGCCGTCATGCAGCTTGGCGTTACTTTCCAGGGTTCGCACTGAGGTGGTGCCGACGGCGATAACCCGACCACCTCTTTCCCTGGTTCGCTTAATGGCCTTGGCGGTTTCTTCCGGTACCTCGTAATATTCTTCATGCATATGATGTTCTTCAATCACATCACATTTTACTGGACGAAAGGTACCAATCCCCACATGGAGAGTCACCTCGGCAATTTCCACTCCCATCGCTTCAATTTTCTGAAGCAGATCCGGTGTGAAATGGAGCCCGGCAGTGGGCGCTGCTGATGAGCCATCATGTTTAGCATAGACAGTCTGATAGCGGTTATTGTCCTTTAGGGTTTCGTGAATATACGGCGGAACCGGCATCAGGCCGATCTCATCGATAATTTCCTCAAAAACGCCCAAATATTCAAAACTGATAATCCGCAGTCCACCCTGGGTGGTTCCGGTAATCTCACCCTTAAGCTCCGGACTAAACACAATCCGAGCACCAACCCGAGCCCGCTTTCCCGGTTTGACCATGATTTCCCAGTCTTTTTGAGACAGATGTCGCAACAGCAGGATTTCCACCTTGCCCCCGGTATCTTCGCGGGTACCAAACAGCCGGCCCGGCAACACCTTGGTGTTATTCATCACCAGTAAATCCCCGGGCCTTAAATAATTCGTCACTTCAAAAAAGTTCTGATCGGCAATGGTGTTTTTTTCTCTATTAATCACCATTAACCGGGAATTGTCTCTTTTTTCCAAAGGACTCTGGGCGATCAGTTCATCCGGGAGATCATAATAAAAGTCAGTTTTATCCATCTATTTCTTCCTCGTTGTCATAAAAATTTATTTTTAATTGCTGCGGATTAAGGGCCTCATTCATTAATTCTGCTAACCCCAGATGGGCATAACCACGACTGGTGATCACCCGACCCCGGGGTGTTTTCGAAAGAAATCCCAATTGAATCAGATAGGGTTCATAGACCTCTTCAATGGTATTTTTCTCTTCACCAATGGCGGCGGCCAGGGTGTCGATCCCCACCGGTCCGCCATCAAACTTTTCGACAATGGTCCGGAGCATGATCCGATCAATCTCGTCCAGACCGACTGCATCGACTTCAAAAAGTTCCAGCGCTTCGCGGGTAATCTTAAGATCAATGACGCCGCGGCCTTCAATTTCGCAATAATCGCGAACCCGTTTTAACAGCCGATTGGCAATTCGCGGCGTCCCGCGGGAACGGATGGCCAGCTCAACGGCTCCTTCATCATCCATTTCAATTCCGATAATGCCGGATGAACGGCGGATAATCGTAGCCAGCTCCTCAGGATTATACAGTTCCAATCGCTGGATCACTCCAAAGCGATCCCGTAGCGGTGAGGTCAGCAGTCCTACCCGGGTGGTGGCGCCAATTAAGGTAAAGGGCGGTAGCTCCAGCCGGATCGAGCGGGCGCCCGGACCTTTGCCGATGATGATATCCAGGGCATAATCTTCCATAGCCGGGTATAAAACCTCTTCGACCGCGCGTTGCAGCCGATGGATCTCATCAATAAAGAGGATATCTCCTTCTTTTAAGCTCGTCAGAATGGCGGCCAGATCGCCGGCCTTTTCAATCGCCGGACCAGAGGTGGTTTTTATCCCCACCCCCATTTCCCGGGCAATAATGTTAGCCAGGGTTGTTTTCCCCAGCCCCGGCGGACCGTATAATAGTACATGATCCAGGCTTTCACTTCGTTTTTGGGCGGCTTTTATAAAGATCCCCATCTGCTTCTTAACCTTTTCCTGACCAATGTACTCATCCAGACCCTGCGGTCTTAAATTCTTCTCTATTTCAACATCCAATTCCGTAAAATCGGAAGTGATAATTCGTTCCTTCATGGATTATCGTCCTTTCAATGGATTGGCCGAACGGAGCGCACCAGTAATCAGTTCTTCAATACTGCTTGCGGGAGTAAATGCCCGGGATACCATCTCAGAAGCTTCCGATAAACTATAGCCCAAACCCACCAGTCCGTTAACAGCCTGGGCGACATTATCGTCTTTTCCCCGTAAGTCAACGACCTTAAGGTCGCCCACCGTTACATCCTTATAGCGATCTTTAAGCTCCAGAATAATCCGGCTGGCGGTTTTAATCCCGATTCCCGGTGCCTTGGCAATGCTCTTTGGATCATCACTAACGATATGTCCAATCAGTTCGTTTCGGCTAAACTGAGACAAGAGTCCCATCGCCGCTTTAGGTCCAATTCCAGAAATCCCGATCATGGTTCTAAAAATTTCCCGTTCATCGGTGGTCGCAAAACCATAAAGCGACACCTCGTCTTCTTTAATCACCTGATGAAGATGCAGCTTTACCTCAGAATGCAGATTAGGCAGCTCATTTAGTGTATTGGTGGATACCTTTACCTTGTATCCCATGCGGTTTAGATCAATGACCACATAATCCATGGCTTGCTCTTCCAGGCTCCCGATCATATATTCGTACATAAAGCCCTCCTTCAAAATTTAAACATGCTTTACCTATTGTACCAAAACGAAAAAATATTTCAACACAAAAAAAGCACCCTTAGGTGCTATCCCAATGTGTCGTACTCCATTTTTGACGCCCTAGCGAAAGCTAAGTGGGTGTCTTGTCTCTAATTTCTGTTTTCCACTGAATATCCAAGATAAACGAGGCTTAACATCTGCTAGCGAACAATCAGACTCCCTGAGTATTGATGTAGGTTCAAAAATAAAGTTAAAACGAACACTTTGGGATAATCTAATTATACACGGTTTTCTCCAGAAATCAAAGGATAAATTTTTGTTGGCCATCAGCAGACAAATTCATCGTTTTCAACTCGCCTGAGTTTATAGCAGAATATCCAGTGCCGAGCGGATATTATCGACCGGGAAAACTTCCATTCCGGCTACTTTTAAACCCTTTTGGTTCCCTTTAGGAATAATACAGCGTTTAAAGCCTAATTTTTTTCCTTCGATGAGCCGTTTTTCAATATGCTGAATGTTTCGCACCTCACCGGTTAATCCGACCTCACCCAGGATCATCAAATCGCCAGGGATTTGAAAATCCCGGAGGCTGGAATAAAGCACCGCGATCACCCCAAGATCCAAAGCGGGTTCATCCACCTTGATGCCACCCACCACATTGATATAAGCATCCACCGACTGCATCTGAATCCCCAGTCGTTTTTCCATAATCGCCATTAATAGCACCATCCGGTTATAATCCATGCCGGTTGCCATCCGCCGGGGATTCCCAAAACCGGTGGCCGAAACCAGACCTTGAAGCTCAATTAGTAGTGGTCGGGTACCCTCGATACAGGGCACGACCACCGAACCGCAGGTATTTTTGGGGCGGCTGTCGAGCATCATTTCCGATGGATTAGCCACCGACTCCAGACCATTTTCGGTCATTTCGAAAATGCCGATCTCATTGGTGGAACCAAAACGGTTTTTAACCCCCCGCAGCACCCGATAGGCGTGATATTTTTCGCCCTCAAAATAGAGCACCGTATCGACCATATGCTCTAAAACGCGCGGTCCGGCAATGGCACCATCTTTGGTGACATGGCCGACCAGCACCATCGAGATATTGTCTTTTTTGGCCAATTGCATTAAAGCACCCGTGTTTTCCCGGATCTGGCTGACACTTCCCGGAGCTGAGGTGATATCCGGGCTGTACATGGTTTGAATCGAGTCGATGATCACAATATCCGGCCGTTCTTCCAGAATAATGGTAAGCAGATAAGGGATATTAATCTCTGATAAAAAGGAAATGTTTTCGGATTTAACATGCATCCGTTCGCCCCGCATTTTTAATTGCTGTTCCGACTCTTCCCCGGAAATATAGAGAATTTTGTAGCCCTGATTACCGAGCGCCTCGGTAGTCTGCAGTAACAGCGTTGACTTCCCGATCCCCGGGTCGCCGCCGAGCAGAATCATCCCTCCCGGCACAATCCCGCCGCCTAAAACCCGGTCAAACTCTTCATTGCGAGTGGGATACCGGGTATCTCCGGTAAAGGTAATCTCAGCCAGTGATTTCGGGCGGGAATAAACGCCCCGCTCCCGGGTATTTTCCTTGCTCCCCATTTTGGCAAGATCCAGTTCCTCTACCATGGTATTCCACTTTTCGCACTCGGGGCATTTCCCCATCCATTTGGGTGAATCATAACCACAGTTCTGACAGACAAAAATACTTTTTTTCTTGGCCATGTTTCCCCCTTATTTTTCTACTCGATCCATTTATAAATCAGGTAACCCATCAAACCACCAATTAAATTCAAGATAATATCATCGATATCCGCCCGGCGGCTGGCCAGAAATAAATACTGGATCAGCTCGATGGTACAGGTGGTGCCTAATATTACCATAAATGCATGAAAGAAATTAACCTTGATTTTTCTTGATAAAGGATATAACAAACCCAAAGGCATAAACAAAATAATGTTTCCCGCCAGATTTTTAAAAGAATCAGTAAAGGTGTATAACACAATTTCAGTTGGATCTGTTGGTTTAGTCGCCAGAAATTCCCAATTAATAAAGCCATTCACCACAATATCATAAAAAAAGTTATCAATGGTGGTAAGCGGCACTAAATTAAAAGTCGTTTCGTAGGTAATATTCGTTGCGTCGGGTAATAGGGTCAGGATAAATAAAAATCCCAGATAAGCCAGTAAAAGCAGCTTAAATAGAAATGTAACCCGCTTGTTTTTGCTCATATATTCGTCCTTCCTAAGTTGATTAGCTTTGATAAAGCCTTGCCATTATAACGAATAAACCTTTAAAAAACCACAGAGTTTTGTTTTTTTCTCCGTTAATGACTAAATATCCAGTTTTAAATCCCCATCTTTAATCCAGCCTCTGGCATGGAGAACGCGGTAAAACAGATAGGTCAATAGACCCGGAAGAATAAATTGAAGCAAGGCAATCCCGGCAACAATATTAAACGTCGAATCTCCAGCTTCCGTCATCGCCATGACCGTCCCAATTTGCCCCACAAAACCACAGGTACCCATTCCTGACGCAATCGGCGTATTCTTCATCTGAAAAACAGTGGTAGCAAAGGGTCCCAAAATAGCAGATGCCAGAGTGGGAGGAATCCAGATCTTCCAGTTCTTGATGATATTGGGCATTTGGATCATCGAGGTTCCAATCCCCTGAGCAGCCAGACCGCCGACACCATTATCCCGATAGCTCTGTATCGCAAAACCGACCATCTGACAACAGCAGCCAACCGTAGCCGCCCCCCCGGCAAGACCTGAAAGTCCCAGCATAATACATAAGGCCGCACTGGAAATCGGCAGGGTTAGCACAATCCCGACGATAACAGCGATAACAGCACCCATAATAATCGGTTGCTGCACCGTTGCCCACATAATCACTTCTCCTAAACCAACCATCAATGCCCCGATCGGTGGGCCAACAACCATCGCAGTCAGAGATCCCATCATCATCGTCACAAAGGGGGTAACCAATATATCTACCTTCGTCTCACCAGAAACAGCCTTCCCAAATTCTGCGCCCACCGCCGCGGCAAAAAAAGCACCGGCCGGCCCACCCAGGGTATTTCCCAGAGCACCCGCCACGGTAATGGAAAAAAGCACCAAAGGCGGTGCCTTTAAACTATAAGCAACTGCAACCGCAATCGCCGGGCCGGTCATCGCCATGGCTACCGGCCAAAGCGTTTCACTTAAAAAAGGAATATGAAATAAAATCCCGATCTGATTGAGGATACTCCCCATCAGCAGGGTTCCAAATAACCCAAAAGCCATGTATTTCAGGGCTTCCATTAAATAGCGCTGAACCGAGAACTGGATATCCTTCTGCTGCAAAAAATCCTTGAACCCCGAGTACTTTTTTTCTTTCTCCATAACAACTCACTCCTTGCTTCCTTTTAAATTTGATCATCTAGAATGTTCTCTATATTAAAGTGCTCGGGCCATTTACCCAATCACAGACACAAGAAAAAATACCGAAAGAAAGCCTCCGATATTTTTATTCTCTGTCTTAAATTAAGATACATTATTGTATCCGCATTAATTTAAAACTCAGTATTAATTTTTTACTATGGTAATTATAACCAACTTTATGGACTTTGTAAAGGGTTTCGATCGTTAGTTATTTATCTAACGATGAATCTGCTGCCAAAGCTTCAACTTTATCACAACAAAAGCTTTAGCATTTTTGTTTTTTCATGACAGGGCCACGTCAACAAACGCCTGTTCACCGCGGATAATCCTGGCGGTGCCGTTGGTTTTATCCTCAACCCAGGCTAAAAACCGGTTTGTATCGGCCACCGGGATCTCAAAGGATAGGGTTACCTTTTCACCAAAATCTTCATTCACCGGAATCACGTCCCGCTCTAATAAACCGCTACTCACGCCCCCATAACTGGTATAACTGAGCACCACCTGCAATTGGTCAGAAAACTGTTTTTTAACCACGCGGCAATGATTAAGAACATCGCTGGCACCACCGCCATAGGCCCGGATCAGACCGCCGGTGCCCAGCTTGATGCCGCCAAAATAGCGAATTACCACCACCAGCACATCTTTTAACTCCCGGTGATCAATGACCTCCAGAATCGGTTTGCCGGCGGTGCCGGAAGGTTCGCCATCATCGCTGGCTTTTTGGCGCCGGGGATTGGTATTGAGCACATAGGCCCAGCAGACATGGGTGGCCTTATAATGCTTTTTACGGATTTCGGCCAGAATCGCTTCTGCTTCCTCCTCCGCTTCAATATGAAAAACCAAATTGATAAAGCGAGACTTTTTGATTTCAAGTTCGGTTTCATCCGGGATTAGAACCGTATTATAATCATCCACCTTTATACCTCTGTTACCTGATACTTCAAAAAAAGATGAATCGGAAAATCATCAGTCATTACAATGGTGACCAGATTGCCCTCTGCCTGGTAATCAATTTCCTGAACCACCTTCATTTCATGCAATTGCGCCAGCGCTTTGTTGTCATCATAGGGAATCAATAGCTTTATTTCTCTTTTTTCCCCAACGAGTACCCGACTCACTGCTTCAAATAAAATATCGACTTCGAGCTTTTCTTTAGCAGAAATATAGAGGGTCAGCTCATCGACGGCTTCCTGATTTTTAAGCAAAAAGGCTTCCCGGTCCGCCTCGGTCAATTTATCGATTTTGTTATAGACCATCATCACTTTTTTGTTGCCCGCACCGATATCCATAAGAACCTGATTAACCACGGTGATTTGGGCCTCGTAATTATGATTGGAAACATCAACCACATGAAGCAGCAAATCCGCTGTCTCCACTTCCATCAGGGTGGTCTTAAAGGCCTTAATTAAATCATGAGGCAGCTTATCGATAAAGCCAACGGTATCCGAGACCAGATAATCCCCCTGTTCCGGATCGACCTTTCTAAGGGTCGAATCCAGGGTGATAAAGAGACCATCTTTGGTCACCACCTCACTTTGAGTCAGGTGATTAAACAAGGTGCTTTTGCCGGAGTTGGTATAGCCGATTAAACCAACCGTTTTAATTTTATTTTTTCCGCGCTGAACGGCATTGAGCTGATTGCTTTTATTGATCCGTTCAATTCGGGCTTCCAGTTCTTCTAACTGTTTGCGAATATGACGCCGATCGGTTTCTAATTTCTTTTCACCGGGGCCGCGGGTACCGATGCCGCCGCCGGTTCGGGACATGACAATCCCCAATCCTTTTAGATGGCTCATCCGATATTTCTGCTGGGCCAATTCCACCTGCAGCTTGCCTTCTTTGGTTTTGGCATGACGGGCAAAAATATCCAGAATAATGGTGGTTCGATCCACCGTTTTGGTTCCGGTGGCGGCTTCGATATTGGCAATCTGGCGAGCGTTCAACTCGTCATTGGCGACAATCAGATTGATGTCATTGTTCTGAATCACCTTGATCAGTTCCGAAAGCTTGCCCTTGCCCACATAAAAGGTGGTATCAATCTGGCTTCTGGCCTGACAAACCTGTTCCAGTACGGTTCCTCCGGCTGTTTTTACCAGTTGCTGCAATTCTTCCATCGAGTCAACCAGCTCTACCCCTTTGTTTCCGGGCAGATCCAAACCAATCAGCAAGGCGCGCTCTTCTTCATCTTCGGAATCAAACTTATTGTCAGGATCGTCTTTGATAAACCGATCTGCCAATAGAATGTAATGCTCCAACGGAAACGTATTGAGCTCCTTCAGGGTTTTAAACAATGCCTGACCATATTCCATCGTCGCTTCTTCAACCACTGGCACACCGATGCTAAAGCTTACTGGTATTTTTTCATCCACCCCAATGGCAATAATGCACTGGAGATTCTGCTTTTTTGCTGCTGAAAAATCCTCGTCAGACAGTCGCGGATTGCCACCGGGATGGGTGTGAATCACCCGGTATTTATTGAGCGCCTTAACGTGATATAACATTTCGGCATTACCGATATTGACCGTCGCTGCATCCCCGATATTCACCCACTGAACCCGGTTTTTGTCATTGGTGCAGATCAGCACTTCTCGCTTCGTTGCCAGGGTCAACCGTTTCATGATTTCTAACACATATTCATCCAAAAGAACCTGATTTTCCATTTCATAACCAACCAGGTCATCCAACTCTTTTATATAGCTTTGGCGAATGCCACTTTTATTATTATCTGCCATTATTTTTTCCTTTTATCTTAATAAAATGATTTGTAAAATGATTAATCGAATGACTTATTATAACACAAAAACCAGGCAAAATGATTGCCTGGTCAGGTTTTCTGTAAACTACCGTACCGACCAATTGTTAATCTGTTGTTCGCCGCGCCATGCGAAATCTGCTACGCTCCTTTCGCATTGGTCGCGGGCAGTCGCCAACTATAAGCAAGCTTATGATTGGCTCGTTGCCTGCGCGCAGAATCGGACAGGCTCTGCCGTGTCCGCTCCGATGCGTACAACATGATATAACAATTGTCGGTACTGCTTCAGTTGTTTATTCATAATTTTATCAAAATAAAAAACTAATCTGAAAAAGTCATAAATTATGAACTAGAGTGTGACCACTTCAGATTCGGCCACGGCTGTGGCCATCATCTCTACCATCATTTCCGAAATCTTTTCTTCGGAACGTAGCATCTCCGAAACCTTTGGTTTGGTTTCCGGATGTTTGGGCACAAAAATGGTACAGCAATCTTCATAGGGTAGGATCGAAGTTTCAAAGGTGCCAATGGTTTCGGCAATCTTGACAATTTCAGTTTTATCAAAACCAATCAGCGGTCTAAAAACTGGCATTTCGGCCACCGCGTTGGTAGCCGCCAACCCTTCCATCGTCTGGCTGGCAACCTGACCCAGGCTTTCCCCGGTAATCATCGCCTTGGCCCCTTCGTTATTGGCAATCATCTCAGCAATCCGCATCATATAGCGACGCATAATAATGGTCGTCTGCCGATCCGGACACATTTCCACAATCTTGGTTTGGATCTCGGTAAAGGGTACGACAAAGAGTTTGATTTTGCCGCAATACTGACTCATGATCTTAGCCAGATCGATAACCTTTTCCTTGGTCCGGTCACTGGTGAAGGGGAAGCTGTGGAAATAGACGCCAATGACTTCGACCCCCCGCTTAGCCATCAGATAACCGGCCACCGGACTATCGATGCCGCCGGATAATAAAAGTGCCCCTTTGCCGCTGCAGCCGACCGGCAAACCGCCGTTGCAAGCAATAAACTGATGATACATATAGGTCTGTTCGCGAACTTCCACCCACAGATTTAAATCCGGGCTGTGAATATCGACGGTGATACCCGTAACGTTATCCAACACCACTTCACCCAGACGACAGCATAGATCGGGGGATTTGATCGGGAAGGTTTTATCGCCCCGTTTGGCGGTGATCTTAAAGGTTTTGATGTCCTGTGCCGATCGTACCTGCTCAATGGCATTTTCTTCAATCGCCGTAATATCACTGTCAATGACGATAGCCGGGCTAATGGAGACAATCCCGAATACTTTTTGCACCCGCTCCATGGCCCGGTTTAGATCTTCATCGCTGACATTAACAATCAAGCGCCCCTGTATTTTTTTAACCTTTGCCGATGGTACACTGCGCAGGGTAGTTCTGATATTTTTTGCCAATAATTCGATAAAATAATTACGGTTCAACCCTTTTAGGGCAATCTCCCCGTATCGAACCAGAATAACATGTTCCATTATTTTTTTGCTCCTGTCATCTATTTTTTCTTGGTTTAACTAATAGCCGTAAGCTTGCCACTGCCTGGGCAATGGCTGCCACCGCGGGCTTAACATCGTCTTGGGTGATGTCATTTGAAAAGCTGATGCGAATGGTTCCTTCTTTATATTCTTCGGCCAGCCCAATCGCTTTAAGAACATACTGTTTCTCCTTTTTATGAGACGAACAGGCTGAGCCGGTAGAGACAAAAATCCCTTTGGCTTCGAGGCTGTGCAGCAACACCTCGCCCCGTACCCGGTTAAAGGAAACGTTGAGCACATAGGGACTGCCATTGAGATCCCCGTTTATTTTGATATCATCGATCTTCGCCTCGATTTCGTCGATAAAAGCAGCTCGCAGGTTTCTAATCACTTCAAACTCAGCGGTAAACGAGTCTTTCCGCAAACGAATGGCTTCTCCTAAACCAATAATTCCCGGGACATTTTCCGTCCCCGAACGCATATTGCTTTCCTGGCCGCCGCCCCGCAGCAACGGTTTAATATCCGTACCCTTTTTTATATAAACCGCACCCACCCCTTTAGGTCCAAAAATCTTATGGCCTGACAGCGTTAAAGCGTCCAACTGGCAAGCTTTAACATCGACGGGGATCTTCATAAAGCCCTGAACAAAATCGGCATGAAAAACACATTTGGGATTCACCATCTTGACGATCTTGCCAATCGCTTTTAGATCCTGAATGGTTCCCAGTTCATTGTTCACCCCCATAATGCTGACTAAGATGGTTTCTTCGTTGATCGCCGCTTTTAGTTGATCCTGGTCAATGTGTCCCTGGGTGTCTACCCCGAGAACAACGACTTCAATCTGATGGTTTTCATAAAAGGTAAATACATCCAGTACCGATGGGTGTTCAATCGCTGAGGTGATAATTCGCATTCGATTACGTTTTTTATTCTCTACCACCCCCTGGATAATCATATTATTACCTTCGGTTCCACCCGAAGTAAAATAGATTTCCGGGGTTTGGCAGTTCAGGCTTTGGGCGACTGCTTCCCGAACTTCCTTGATGGCTTGTTCACTCCGAATTCCCAAGCGGTGGAGTGATGATGGATTCCCATAGTTATTCATCAGGGCATCCATCATCTTCTTAGCAACCTGGGGATGGACCCTGGTGGTTGCCGCATTATCTAAATAAATTTCTTTCATCGTTTTGATCCTTCTCTCACGGGGTCAGGTTTTTACTGATCCGAATCAGCATTCCTCATCGAGAAAAATGCGGCTTCCCACTGCCGAACGTTGCCCCTGATATTTCCCCTGATAGGGGTTTAAGGCCATACCATCCATTTGGGCAAAGACCAGTTGGCAGATCCGTCGACCCTTTTCCAGTTTAATGGGCAGGCGGTTGGCATTATAAAGTTCCAGGGTAATCTCCCCTTCAAAGCCCGGATCCACCCATCCCGCATTCTGAATAAATAACCCCATCCGACCAATGGAGCTTCGTCCCTCCACAAAGGCCGTCAGGTTGCAGGGCAGCTTAATATACTCCATCGTTGTTGCCAAAAGAAACGAATTCGATGGAATAACAATCTCATCTGCTTCCATGGATATATACTTAATTTCGTCTGTAAGCGACATGGCCTCAAAATTATTCTCATCCAGTTTTAAAAAGCTGGTCCCCAAACGAATGTCCACGGATGCCGGCTGCACCTGGCCCTTTTCCAGTGGGTCGATGACCAACTCACCGCTTTCTAAATATTTATAAATGGTTTTATCCGATAAAATCATGTTTCCTCCAAAATTACAAAATTCTAAGTGCTTGTGAAATTTTCTCATTAATTGTATTATGGGTGCTGTAAATTTACAAGGTTAATTTTTAACTGTCTGATGGCATCTGTTGACACAAGTATTATCGCTAAGTGATCGCCACTTTTCTAAATTGTGTCGACTTTTTTTATAGCGTCACGATGGTCACCCCGGAGCCGCCTTCGTTCATCGCACCCAAACGGAACTCTTCGATTAAGGGGTTTCCTTTAAGGTATTCATGAATGATCTCCCGGAGCCTTCCGGTGCCCTTACCGTGGACAATTACAAGCTGCTTGTTGCCTGAGAGCATCGCGTCACCGATCATCTTATCGACCAGATATAGCGATTCTTCGCCATTTTTCCCACGGAGATCAAGCTTTGTATCCATCACATGACGATCCACCTTTTTATAAGTGACCTTTTTCTCTTCCGGCTTAGCCAGTGCCGTTGAAACACTCAGATCGCCGACATCGACCTTAAGCTTGATCATCTCCGCCTGAATCATGGCTTTATTTTCATTGGGAAGCAGGTTTAAAACCTCCCCTTCCCGGCGCAGGCTGTTGATGTAAACCTTCATCCCAACGCGAAGGTCATCCATCTCCAGAGCCGCCCCCTGATAATTTTGGGGTCGGCTGCCAAATTGATAAATATTTTTTTCTTTTTCTTTAATCCGCTTGCGAATCGCTTCCAGTTCTTTATTATCTTTAACCGCATTGGTCGTGGTTTCCTGAATGGTCCTTATTTCGCGATAAATTTCTTCGGTTTCGGCTCGCGTTTTTTTAACAATTTCCATCGCTTCTTCCTGAGCTTTTTGGAGCAGTGCTTTTTGTTCGTCGGCAAACTGCTGCTTTTGTCGATCCATTTGCCCTTTCAGAGCTTCGGTTTCCTGCTTCAGGCGAATGATGGCATCATGCTCGGCTTCAGTACGACGACGCTTTTCATCAATTTTAATCAGCGTTTCTTCAAAGCGGATGGCCTCATTCTTGATCAGTTCCCGGGCATTTTCAATGACCTCTTCACCGAGCCCCAAACGCATGGCGATTTCAAAGGCGTTGGATTTTCCCGGCACCCCAATTAACAGACGATAGGTCGGCCTCAGGGTTTTGACATCAAATTCAACACTGGCATTGACTACTCCCGGAGTAACCAGGGCGTATTCTTTCAGCTCGCTGTAATGGGTGGTCGATACACTGGTTACCCGGCGCAAATGCAGAGCATTAAGAATCGAAATGGCCAGCGCTGCTCCTTCGGTGGGGTCAGTGCCGGCACCCAGTTCATCAAACAATACCAGCGCGTTATGGTCTGCCTTATTCATAATCTCGACAATATTGGTCATATGAGAAGAGAAGGTACTAAGACTTTGCTCAATGCTTTGCTCATCCCCGATATCGGCAAAGATATCCGCAAAAATCCGGGTTTTACTGCCCTCCCGAACCGGGACAAAAAGCCCCGACTGAACCATCAGGTTCAATAACCCGATCGTTTTTAAGGAGACCGTTTTCCCTCCGGTATTTGGCCCGGTGATGACCATGGTATCGATGTCATCATCAAAATAAATATCTGAGGCGACAACCTGATCATCGGGAATCAGCGGATGCTTGGCCCGTAACAGCAAAATGGCACCGGTTTCGGTGACACTGGTTCTGACGCCATTGATGGTCAGGCCATACTTGCCTTTGCCAAACTGAAAATCCAAATCCACCAGGACATCATAATTACAAATAATTTCATCCCGCAAATCGGCCACCTTCTGGGTGAGATCTTTAAGAATCCGGACGATCTCCTGTTCTTCTTCGGTGACCAGGATTTTGATATCGTTGTTTAGTTCCACCACGGCCATCGGTTCAATAAAAAGGGTTACGCCGCTAGCCGACTTATCCAGAACAATCCCGGGAACCTGGCTGCGGTATTCCTGCTTGACAGGAATAACATAGCGATTGTTGCGGATCGTAACGATTTTTTCCTGAAGTATTTTTTCATAAGCGGTTGAACTGATCATATGGCTGAGTTTTTCGGTAATTCGCTTGTATTTAAACTGCATCTCCCGCCGAATCCGCGACAGTTCCCGGGAGGCGTTATCCGCCATTTCTTCTGGTCCCAGAATTTTTCGGCTTATTTCCTTTTCCAGTTCTTCACAGGTTTCCAGAGCGGCAAACAGATCCTTTAGTAACACCAGGGTATCCATCTGCGTATCGCCATGATAATAATTGTCCATGTCCCGGGCGATCCGCAGTAAGGTCGCAATCGACAACAATTCTTTCATCGACAGCATTGAGCCAATCGCCGCCCGCTTGACATAATCGCTGGTATTGGGTACCTCCGCTAAGGGTGGACGACCATTGCGAAGAATCATCCCCAGACTTTCGTTGGTTAAATCAAGGCCCCGATTAACTGCCGTCAGGCTTTCCATCGGCAACAGATGCTTCGCCTGCTCCTTCCCACCCTGGGTAACACAATATTCTCCCAGACTTTTTAATATTTTATGATATTCCAAGACCTTCAAACTTCTTTGATCCATTTATTTCACTCCTCTATTTCACGCCTCGTTTAAAACTTCCCCGGGTGGTGCCTTCGGTTCCAAGCCCTTCCGGAAGACCCCAATGCTTATCATAAATCCCCTGGCTGTAATAGCCGATAAGGGTTCTTAATTTTTCCATGCTTTCGTTGCGGTGGTTAATTCGCCAGGTATCGACGGCTTTGAGTGCCAGGATTTCTTCCCTTAAAAACAAGATATCGCCATTATAAATATGAATCAGACCCTGAGCATCCCTTTCAGCCGGAAAACCAAACCCCCGTTCATCCACCAATTTCCCGGTCATTTCCTGATGACACAAACCGGTTTTATTCTTTTCTGGACAGGATTTACAACCAAACAAACATTTTTTACTGACCATCAGCTCCTGAACACCGTATACCGGTAACACCGTTTGGATAGCTGAATTTATTGTCATTTCGGCAAGCTCTGCTTCATTTAATTCCGGCGATAACACACCACCACCAACGCCCCACTCGTTTAACGCCCGGGTTGCCAGGGTATTAAAGAGGTTAAATGATTGATCCGCCTCTAAATAAAGATTTTCATTATTTAGCAGATGAAGGGCTTCATAGTTACCGATTAAGAAGCCATCCGGTTTCATCGCTGCGCCTAATAATCGGGATAATAATCGCCGGGTCTGTTGGGTCAGATCATCATCCATAATCTTAGGCGTTTTAAGTAACACCTCAACACCTAAATCTTTAAGGAGCGCTATTTTATCAGTCACCGCTTCACCAAATAAGGGCAGCACGACTTGATCCAATCCCAGTCCATCCAATCGCTGTAAAAACAGGCTATCCGGCATTTTTTCAAATGCCAGTGAAACCCGTTTTGGGGCGTTATCTTGTTCAGAGCGCTGTTGCTCTAGTCGTTCCGACTTGCCTTTTAATTCCTGTTCCAGCGGAACTATGGTGATTGATTGATCTAAATTGCCGATCTTTTTGTCATTTGTTTGCGCGTCTGCCAACACCTCCGCCAATTTAAGTAATACTTCTTTCCGCAGCGTATTTAACTGGCTGCGGGATAGAAAAATCCGATCATCCAACGCCATGGAAATGGTACCCAGTTCGTAGCCGGTGCCACCAATTCGGGAAATCTGCTCCCGGACCATCGCCTCATCAATGGGATTTTTCAGCGGTACTTCGGGACAGAAAGCGGCTGTATAAGTGACCGAATACTCCTGGGTAACAGCTACTATTTCAGCCGGTTTACCACGCTTGAGAAGCAGTTTAAAATTCACTGCAGCACCGGGTTGTTCAAGCGATTGAGAGCCCTGTTGTTTAAGGTTATCCATTAAGTTTTTATCGAAGTTTTTATAAATCGGTGTTCCAGGTGAAGCTGCGTAGCGACTGGGAATGGCTACGGTTTCGCCACCGTAACCTTTTTCCAGTCGCCGACCTTCCGGGGTAAAAAGCGCATCCACTTTGGCACCGCTTTTTCCGTCCTCGCCAAAGGATAAGCCATCTCCGACATGAAGCTCAGCCTGCTCATAAAGGCGAATCCCCAAGGGCTGATAGGCACTTTTTTTATTCTGGTTTTTTGCTGTTTTAGGTAAATTGACAATCTGACCAATTAAAACGCCCCGATTCTTACCCACCTGAGCATTTAAAAGTGCCGCTTCATTAAAAAGATGTCCGCGGGTGAAATCCCGATTAAACACCTGCATTACCGCCTGATCATCGATTGTTTTTTCACCCGTCTCTCCAGCAGCGGCATCAATGGCTTCGCGATAGGCTCGGGTAATCCCATAAACGTATTCCGGCGTTTTCATCCGGCCTTCTATTTTTAGCGAATCCACTTCTGAGGCGATGATTGTCTCCAGGTCATCTAAGGTGTTTAAGTCCTTGGGACTGAGGAGATAGCCTTCCTGGATCAGGCGATTGCCTTCATCAAAAAGTTTATAAACTTTCCGGCAGGGCTGAGCACAGAGACCCCGGTTACCACTGCGACCGCCGATCATGCTGCTCATTAAGCATTGACCAGAATAAGCATAACACAAGGCTCCATGGGAGAATATCTTTAATTCCACTTCGACTTTTTTCTTGATTTCAGCTACCTGAGTTAAAGGCATTTCCCGGGGCAGAACCACTCGCGAAAATCCTTGTTCCTGAAAAAACAACACCCCTTCCAGCCCATAAACGGAAGCCTGGGTACTGGTCTGGAGCTTGAATTCCGGAAAATAGTGACGGATCAAATAAATAAGTCCGATATCCTGAACAATCAGACCATCCAGATTAAGATCTTTTAGAAAATTAAGGGTGTTAACCAATTCACTCATTTCACTATTTTTAATTAATATATTCAAGGTGATATAGACTTTCACCTGATGCTTCTGACAAAGGGCAACCGCTTCCGTTATTTCTTCGTCTGTCATATTTTTGGCGTTGCGACGGGCATTAAAGGATTTGCCACCAAAATAGACTGCATCCGCACCACCATTGATGGCCGCAATGACCGCTTCTCTTGTTCCGGCAGGTGCCAGCAGTTCTGGTTTTTTATTCATTTTTACCTCATGTTCCTGTTAATTAATGTTTTACGTAACTTCTATGCAATTGATTATTATAACATAAGTATTTAAAATAAAGAAGTTCTGAAAAGTGATTAAGAATTTCAATCACTGTTCAGAACTTCAAACTAACTGATTATTTTATTCCCAGCATCTCCAAGTATTAAGGACATAGGGGCCCATTTCAACAGCACCAAAGATCTTTATCTGAATCTATAGCATTGCCTGAAAACAAAGCTTATGATTTAATTGAGGTAGTTGCTGCTGAAAGCGTGAGTTGCTGATACGAAGGCTGACAAAACCGTTGATATCCAAAAATCAGTAAGCCCAGCAAGAGGACAAAGCTAATAACATAACTGGTGTAAACCACCCCCAGATCATTAAACTGCGGCAGCAACAGGGCGCACCATAAAATCCGAACCAGGCAGTAGGCAATCAATGAGGCAATCATCGGATAGCCTGTTTTTTTGAAACCGCGAATCGCTCCGATTAGCACTTGATTAATAGCATAGAGAAAATATAAGGGAAAAATCGTAACGACAGCCTGCTTTCCATTGCGAATGACCTCGGGATCATTGGTGAACCAATTCAATAAGGAGTTGGAAAACTTCATCAATAGTAAAGATCCAACCAGTGTAAAGACCCCCGCCGCGAGGATACTAATACCAATGCCACGCCGAATCCGTTGCGGTTTTTTTGCCCCAAGATTCTGACCAACAAAGCCCGTAACCGCCATCCCGAAAGAAAAGGCAGGAAAATATAAAAACCCTTCAATCCGGGCAAAGACACTCATTCCAGCAATGGCAGCAGCACCGAAACCATTGATGTAAGTTTGAATAACCAACGATGACAGGCTCATAAAGATTGCTTGCAACCCCGAAGGGGTACCAATCCGCATCATTTCAGGAATCAACGACAACTTAACGGCATCTTTGCTAAAGGATGGACGATACTCAAAAGGCAGGCACTGTAGCTTATTAATCATCAGCAGGGCCAGCAGCCATTGGGCAATCAGGGTAGCAAGGGCTGCACCGATAATACCCATCTGGCCGAAAAAGATAAATAGAACATCCAGTAAAACATTGATTAAAGTGGTAATTCCCAACAAAATCAAGGCCGAACGAGTATTGCCTAACGAGCGGAGAATCGCCATGCCAATCTGGTAAATTAATTGCGGAATCAACCCAAAACAACAGACTTCTAAATACATTTTTGCTCCAGTAAAAATAGGTTCCGGCGTTTTTAGAACTTCAAGGTAAAAAGGAATGGCCCCACGCCCTAGAAGCGTCAGCAGGCTTCCTGCCACCCCCCCGATAACAAGTGCTGTGGTAATACTTTGTTTCAGCGCTGTGTACTGACGACTTCCAAAAAGATTAGCCGTTAAAACACTGATGCCTGTGGACAGGCCAATAAAAAAATTGAGCGCAACAGACAAAAAAAGTCCTGCAATACCTACTGCCGCTAATGCTTCACCGCCAGCGTATTGACCAATTAGCATACCATCAACAAGGCTGAACACCTGTTGGAGAATCTGCGTTAGTAATAGCGGCAATGTGAAGATAAAAAGAACTTTGGGAATCGAGCCACGTGTAAGATTCTGTATTGTTTTTCCGGATTGAAAAGATTGCATAAAAAAACCTCCATAGTTATGATATCATGGTGGTTTTTTTTTAGATATTACCAATAATTTATGACATTGTGATAAGGATTTCTTATACCAGTTCAGATTTCTTAGTGTTTTCCCGCTGCAGCACGTGGCGGACAAAATCCAGAAATGAATCAGCCAAATCGGGAAGGCTCTCACCTTCCCGACTAATGATCCCAAAGGTGACCTTTTTTTCAAAGCCATGGATCTTAATCCGTTCAAAATCATATTGCCGATAAACATCTTTCAGCCAGTAGCTACCGAGATTGGCCAAATCGCTTTGTTTTAGCAACTGGATCATCGCATGGTCACTGTTGGTAACCACAGCACGGTTGATATTAAATCCGCACTGACTTTTAGGTACCAGGCTTTCGAGCAGATCTTCCAGCGTAAAATAATCATCTCGAAGCTGTACATACTTCAAGGTTTTAAGGATATCTGGAGCAATTACTGATTGTCCATAAAGGGGGTGATTCCTGCCGACGTATAGCACCATATCGGTTAAGAGCAGCGACTCAAAAACAAGCCGCTTTTGTTTTAACAAATGCTGTAGTGCCCGGCTTTTGTTGTCGGCTACAAAAATAAAACCAAGATCTGCCGCTTTGTCTGAAACCAGGGCGATCATTCTCTCAATTCCACATTGAGTGTAGTCGATACAAAAATCACTTGCCCGATTAAGGGTATAGAAACGGGCCAGCAATGCAGCCATATTACTGCTGGGATTAGTGGCGATTTTTAACTGCAATTGGTTCCCTGAATGCGCGGCCGCTGTAATCAGGGCCGCATTCTTTAAGAGATTAGCGCTATAATCGTAGATCCGTTTTCCGGCATCAGTTAGTTCCACCCCCTTTGATTTCCGGTGAAAAAGCTGAACCCCCAGTTCATTTTCTAAGGCACGAATGACCATACTGACATGAGGTTGGGTGGTATAGAGCACTTCTGCTGCCTTTGTCAGCGACTGAAGTTCCGCACAGGTCTGAAAATATGTCAATTGTTTGATTTCCATGGGCATTCACCTTTATTCTCGTCTATTTACTTAACGGGTGCTAGCAATTGTATTAAATGACACCGATTAAAGCCGTTTAATAACCACCCCATTTCACGATCTTGTCAAGATGGATCATCTGGGTTAGCTACTTCAATCTTTTTATTATACCGTAAATGCAACACCACCTCAATAAAAACACCCGGGAATCTTAAAGAACCATTATCAACCACCATTAATCTGCCCTTTCGCCGGGAAAAACTGGCTCACTATTTGTCGGCGGATCGCAGTGCTATCTCCCGGGAATTAATGCGAATGGAAAAGGATGGATTAATTCAGGTGACGCGTAATCAAATTTCACTGTTTTACATGCTTTCCCCACCTAATTAACCAAATAAAGTCTTTTAGCTTGGTATTAATTAACCAAGCGATTGATGCGCTGGTAAAATTACATTACTTCATCAATATGTTTATTCCTCTTGAAAAATCAGGGTAAAAAAAGTATGATAAAAATATAAAATGTTCAGATATGATTCAGATTAATCAATAAATTTAATTGCAAACTGTATAAGTTGAATTAGAACAGGTTACAAATTGAACGGGTTAGAAATTAAACTGTGTGCTGCCGGCGAGCGAGGGTCTGACCCCTTAGTCGCCATGTGACCGCCCTAGATCATGTTTTATGCAACTTATTTTGAAGGAGAAAGGAAGTTTTATCAATGAGAATTTCAATCCTGACCCTGGGCACCCGTGGTGATGTCGAGCCCTTTATCGCATTAGCAAAAAAAGCCCTGGAAAAAGGGCATCAAGCTGTCATCTGTACCGGAAAAACATTTAAACCCTTCATTGAAAAAGCCGGAATCGAATTTAAAGAAGCTGCCAGTGATCTCATGGCAATGCTGGAAACCGAGGAAGGACAAATGGTTTTTGCACATGCCGCGACTCATCCACTTCGCACCAAAAAATATTTGGACGAGGTGGTTAACCCAGCCTTTCGACAAACCCTTGATCAGTTCTACGAAGCAACCCAGGGGGCGGATGTGATCCTCTATCATCCCAAAGTCTTTGGTGCCCCGGATATTGCCGAGGCTCTTAACATTCCCTGTATCAGTATCCCTCCGGTTCCGATTACCTTTCCGATTGATGAATTTCCCAACCTGGCCATCTCTGCTACCAGAAATTTCGGCAAGCATTTCAACCGCTGGAGCTATTCGGTGATGGCTCAGGCCGAGCGATCAAGTATTAATGAGGTGAATGACTTTAGGGAAAAAACCCTTCATCTTCCCAAACGCAAAAGCGGACGCTATACCTTTTCCCTTAATGGTCAAGACATCCCGATTATTTATCCGATTAGCAAGGCCTTGTTTCCGGAAGTAACTAGCTGGGAGGGTCGGGTGCTGACACCTGGATTTTTTTATCGTCATTCACAAAAAGAGCAACTTGATTCTAGAATCACAGCCTTTTTAAGTGCCGGACCAGCCCCCATTATCATCTCGTTTAGTAGTATGCCCTTAAAATCTCCAACCCAGTTTAAACGCAATCTCCAGGAAGCCCTTTTATCCACCCACTCACGGGGCATCCTTTTAACTGGCAACAGCGGCTTGCATTTTGATGAAGATGCGGATCTGCTAACGATCGATGCAGCACCGCATTTATTGCTGTTTCCCCATGGCAAAGGGATCGTCCATCATGGCGGCGTGGGAACCATGGCGGCCGCCATCAAAAGCGGAAAACCGCAGCTCATTATCCCCTTTTCGGTGGATCAACCCTTCTGGGCCAACCGACTCTATCAACAGGGGTATGCTTTAAAACCGCTAAAGGAAGCCCAGGTCACAACACGCGTGCTGATCCAACGCTTCATCCAGTTTGAAGAAGAAGCCATCCAATCAAAGACGCATGCACTAAAAAGCATTATCGATGGGGAAAATGGAACCGAAACTGCACTTGCCTTTATTGAGAACCATTGCCAAAACAATACTTGACGGGCCGTCTATCAATCAATTTACATTTTAACCCATTTAAAAAGCAGCTCAGGTTATCATAACCCGAGCTGCTTACATGATTCATCACATGATTTATATTTCTTTATTCAACATGATAATCCTCATAACCCTTTTTAACTTTTTTAATTTGAGTAAAGGTTCGTTTCATACCAATCGATTGAATTACCAAAAATAGGCCAAAGATACCAAAAGCAATCCCGACAATCATGACGATAATTGTCGCCGGGCCCATCGGATTAATAAAAGCATAGATGCCAAAGCCAATCAAAGCCACACCCATAACAATTTTCACCATTCTACCCACTGATCCGGAATTTGCCGAAATAATCAGTAGAAAGATGCCCGTAATAATCGCCCAAATGCCGACGATGATAATAAAAAATGCTACAATTACATTGGGAGCCAGTAAAAAAATTGCACTGATGATTAAATCAAAGATACCTCTTCCCAGACTAAAACCCGTGTTGGCACCATATTTTTGACGGATCATCAGCGCCGTAACGATATAAATAACGGCCATGATGCCGCGATATACACCAAAAACAAAAACCAGTAGCGTAATGGCATGATTGCTAAAAAAAATAGCAAATATGGCCAGCGCAATAAAACAAAGCCCATCCAGTAGCATCAGCCACCACTTGCCATAAGACCGTTCCAGGATATCAATCCCCAGGGATTTCGCTTCACTTTGATTCATAGAATAACCTCCGTTTTTTTGCTGTTCTTATTCTTGTTCCAGTGCTGCAACAACGCGATCAAAAACCTGTCCAGACCGCAATTTAACCGGGTTACAGCCAGCGACCTCATCACGATGGTGTTTTTTTATATAGTCGCAATCCAAACTGCCGAATTCTTTTTCAAATTCTTCAACCAGAAGTTTTGCCGCTCTGGTCATTTTGGCCTGATCCGATGGTCTCTCATCTGTATACATGGCACTTAAAGCAGCTAATGAACCCGAAAAAGCGCCACAGGTTCTTTCTGAATAGAATCCGGCGCCAAAGCCCTGAAGCATCCGAAAACTTTCTTCGGGAAGGTTTATTTCGTACTTGTCATTGGCTCCCCGAAGGAGAACCTCGGCACAATTCATGTGATAAAGGGGCTGTTCTTCTACCGGTTTTTCTTTTCCGAACGCATTATAAATTTCGACATATTTCTCCATTTTTCCTCCAGCTAATTTAATTTTTGAAACAATAAGAGGCACATCAAGAGCAAATTATCGTTTATACTTCTAATTCTACTCAATAAGATATACCCATTATTGATTTCAATACGCATACGATGCATAAAATTCCAGGTTTCTTTTTTCCGAATTCAGTTATTTAGCGATTGCTTTTTAATTTTTCAACCATGTCCAGCCGTTCCCAGGGCAAATCCAGATCGGTTCGTCCGAAATGACCATAGGCCGCTGTTTGTTTGTAAATAGGGGCTCTCAAACCTAGGTTTTTAATAATCGCGGCTGGTCTTAAATCAAAATTTTCCTGAATCAGCGTAACGATTTTATCATCATCAATTTTGCCAGTCCCAAAAGTATCCACGTAAATTGACACCGGTGTCGCCACACCGATGGCATAAGCCAACTCAACCTCACATTTATCTGCCAGACCGGCAGCAACAATATTTTTTGCCACATGTCGGGCTGCATAGGCACCGGACCGATCCACCTTTGTGGGATCTTTTCCAGAAAATGCCCCACCACCATGACGGCCATAACCGCCGTAGGTATCAACAATAATTTTTCGGCCGGTTAATCCACAATCACCCTGTGGTCCGCCGATGACAAACCGCCCGGTGGGATTAACAAAATACTTCGTATCGGCGTCCAGTAAGGCCGGATCAATCACGACCTTAATTACTTTTTCAATCATGTCCTTCTCAATGGTTTCTGAAGAAACATCGGTACTATGCTGAGTAGAAATAACCACGGCATCAATCCGTGTTGGCACCCCATCATTGTATTCCACCGTTACCTGGGTTTTTCCATCCGGACGTAAATAGTTTACGATTTTTTCTTTGCGGATATCGGTGAGTCGTTTGGCCAGTTGATGGGCTAGTGATATTGGCAATGGCATAAGTTCCGGGGTTTCATTGCAGGCAAAGCCAAACATCATCCCCTGATCACCGGCACCAGCAGCCAGATCAGCTTCTCTTGATTCACCTTTTCTTGATTCCAGTCCTTCATCCACACCCATAGCAATATCGGTTGATTGCTCATCAATGGCTGTAACGACTGAACAGGTATCACAATCAAAACCATATTTTGCCCGATCATAGCCAATTTCACGAACAGTTGCTCGGACAATTTTAGGAATATCCACGTAGCAAGACGTCGTAATCTCGCCGGCAACCAGTACCAAACCAGTTGTTACCAGTGTTTCACAGGCCACTCGAGCCATCGGATCCTGTGCGAAAATGGCATCCAGAACGGCATCGGAAATTTGATCAGAAATCTTATCGGGATGGCCCTCTGTCACCGATTCTGAGGTAAATAATTTTTTCATTTTGCTCTCCTTTTTTAATGTAATGTCCATTTACCTGATCGCTTTTATGATAATCACGAACGTTGATAATGAAAAAGCCTCGTCTAACGACGAGGCTAATGTTCACATTAAATCCCATCATTGCGAAAATATCGCAGGTATTGGCACCATACATACGCTGGTTGCCGGGTTTCATCGGGCCTGTCCCTCCACCTCTCTGGATAGGTAAATATTCAATTACTTTTTTTTATCATACACATCATTATTTTTTTTGTCAAGTACTTTATTTACGACTAAAGTTTTCCGCTCGTTTTATCGTTTGATTCAAAGCTCTTTGTTTTAAACGATAAGAGGTGTTTAACTATAAGACGGTACAACCGTCATCCGTTATCACCACATCATCTTCAATCCGAATACCGATGCCAAGCTTTTCCAGATATAAACCCGGTTCCACCGTCATTACCATTCCCGGTACCAAAATTAAATCGCCCTCCGGTCGCAAATCATGGGTATCCAAACCCAACGGATGACCAATCCCATGATAATAAAATTCTGTGATATCATTATTTTCGGGAACAAAACCGGCACGACAGCATTTCTCCAGAAACAGTTCCTTCGTCAGTTGCTGTAAATCTTTCATCACTGCACCCGGTTTGTAGGCGACAATCAGTTCCTTTTGAACGGCTTCCACAATTTCATAGAGCTTTTCCTGCTGCCTAGACATTTCTCCACTGACCGGAAAGGTCCGACTTAAGTCGCCGCAATAACCATCCACTCTGGCGCCCAGATCAAAGAGAACCAAATCCCCTGATTTTAACTGACAGTGATTGGACACATAATGCAAAACGGTGGCGTTTTGTCCTGATGCGACAATGGTTTCAAAGGCCAATCCCTCAGTTCCTTCTTTTTTTACATAATATTCAAAGAAAGCAGCCAGCTCATATTCGTAGGTACCGGATTTAATGAATGCCTTCATTTCTTCGATGCCTTTTTTTGTAACCGCATTGGCTTTCGCGATGGCACGCATTTCTTCCTCGCTCTTAATCAGTCGCAAGCCCGCTAAAATGGGATGAAGATCCTTTAACTCGGATTGCTTTAAGATCTTTTTAAGCCCCTCATCGGTGGTTTTAAAACTCTGATGTTTAGGCGTTTTAAAATCAAAATAGACGGTTTGAACCGCTGCTGCACGGGCAATCTCCTTAGGTAAATCTTTAACATAATAAACTTCATCAATGCCTGAAACCGCTTTTGCTGCATCGCGATTGATCTTCTTACCCACCCATTTTTCTTTTAATGGATCGGCCGACTCAATAAAGAGTTGATAAGCGCAGTCATTATGATGGTTTTTTATTATCACAAGGACCACCTCCGGCGCTCTTATACCGGTTAGATAATAAAAATTATTGTTGGCAAAAAAGGGATAACTGGCATCCGCCGTCATCTCTATTTCCCGGCCTGAAAATAAAATGGTAAGACTGTTGTTCGCCAGTCTGTCTGCCAATTTCTTTCTGTTTTGTCGATAAAAATGCTGTGATAGTGCCATCACTTCTCCTACTATTTAAAATAACGACAGGCCGGCTGCCACCAATGCGGTAACAATCACACCTGCCGTTGCTGAACCCAGAACTACCGAGATCATACTGTGCTTAAAATCCAGTCCGATCAGTGAAGCAGCCAGACACCCGGTCCAAACTCCTGTTCCCGGCAAAGGAATCGCCACAAAGATAAATAAGCCCCAAAACTCATACTTCGTCAATTTATCCGATTTTTTCATTCCTTTGGCAATAATCCAATTCGCCATCTTCCCGAAAACCTTGGTTCCCGACATCCATTTCAGGATGGCTGGAATAAACAATAAGATAAACGGTGCCGGAATAATACTCCCCAACACACCTAATAAATAGGCTTGCAGGTAGGGCATATCATAAGCTAAAATTGCCAGAGGAATGGCACCTCTTAGTTCAACAATGGGAATGGCAGATATGACAATGATTTCCAGCCAATCCGGTAAAAATGCCAAAAAACTAATAATTGCCTGTTTCATTTAAACAAATCTCCTTTTAATCTCTTCTGTTAAGTGTTAGAATGACTATAGAAAGCCATTAAGACTATATTGTACCTTTTATGAAAGACTTTGACAAGTGCTGAAACGTGACGCTTTACTTTAGCATCAAAATGAAAACAGGAGTACACCATGAAAAAAATTCTTGGTCCCCTTCGCCGGGGTATTGAAAAATATCAGATGATCAAACCCGGAGACCGCATTGCGATTGGTCTGTCCGGAGGAAAAGACAGCACGGCACTACTTTATGCCATGAAACGCTTTCAATACTTTTCGCCAGTCCCCTTTGAACTGGAAGGGATTACCCTGGATATGGGCTTTGACGGCATGGATCTGACCCCATTAGTGGATTTATGTGCCCGACTAAAGGTTCCCTACACCATCAAAAAAACCACTATCGGCCCGATCATATTTGAAGAACGACAGGAAAAAAATCCCTGTTCACTGTGTGCCCGCATGAAACGTGGTGCTCTTCATGATCTGGCCATCGAGCAAGGCTGCCGAACTGTCGCCCTGGGCCATCATGCCGATGACGCCATCGAGACTTTTTTTCTCAGCCTGTTTTACGAAGGCCGGATCAACACCTTTTCACCGGTTACCTATCTGGATCGAAAAGACATCACCCTGATCCGTCCCTTAATTTTTGTTAAGGAACGGGACATTATCGGAGACCCGGAAATGAAAGATCTGCCGGTAATCCAAAGCACCTGTCCCGCCAATGGCTACACCAAACGAGAAGACATCAAACAGATGATTAAAAACCTCCGCAAAACCATCCCGGATCTGGATGACCGGGTTTTGGGAGCTATCCAAAACAAGGAACAATTGAATCTGTGGTTTTAAACTGGTTTAAAACGATCGATAAAACGTCACGCAGTACCAACAATTGTTACATCATGTTGTTTGCATCGGTTCGGCAGTCTACAGGAACTTAAAGAAATTTTAATGATTTTTTATTATAGTAAGCTAAGAAAGCAGGTATGAAAATGAATGAGAAAATACTCGTTGTCGATGACGAAGCATCGATTGTTGATTTAATAAAACTGGAACTGGAATTTGAAGGTTATCAGGTGGAAACCGCCAGCGATGGTATAGAAGCTGTCGAAAAAGCATTAGCGGTCCGTCCGGATCTTATCGTGCTGGATATTATGCTACCAAAGAAAAACGGTTATGATGTTTGTCGGGAGCTGTCTCCCCAATTGGGCGTTCCAATTATTCTTTTAACCGCCAAAACCGATATCATTGACAAAGTCTTAGGGCTGGAACTGGGCGCTGACGATTATCTGACCAAACCCTTTGATAACCGCGAACTGCTCGCCCGAATCAAAGCGCATCTCAGACGTTCAACAATTACCATTGAACCTCAAAAACAGGAATCGCTGTTAAAAAATGGTGACTTAAGCATTTATGCTGATGAACGAATGGTCTTGTTAGAAGGAAACGAGATCCATCTCACTCCCAAAGAATTTGAATTGCTCTTTTTGCTGGCATCCAATTTGGAGCAGGTTTTCCCCCGCGATACACTACTTGAAAAAATCTGGGGATATGATTATTACGGCGACACCCGAACAGTTGATATGCACGTTCAGCGCATCCGACGAAAAATTGACACCCAGGGCAATAAATACATCCAAACTGTTTTTGGAATTGGATATAAAATGAGGAAACTTTAATGCAACTAAGCTATCGGGTTCGAATGATCTTATACAATATCCTACTTTTTGCTTTTGCATTCTTAATTGTTGTATTTTGTGTTTTTCAAGGAACCTCCTACTACTATATTAACCAAACAAAAGACACCTTGCAAAAAACAGCCCAGGACTCCACCTTACTGATCAGTCAGGAATTAAAAAATGTTCAGAGCCCGGATTCCCTTAAAAACCGATTTTTTACCAATAGTCTGTATCTTTCAAAAAGCATCGCCGAAAGCAAAAATCACCGGGTCGTGCTTTTTGATGACATGGGAAATCGCATTGCCGATTCGCTTGAAGAAACAACCCTTACCAATACACTAAAAACAGAGGTTGATCTTGCCGTGGCTGAAAATGCATCAGTTTTTACCTTAAAGTCCATTAATGATGCCCATATGGCGTATTTTGCGTCTCCGATTATAATTGATAATACCGTGGTCGGTTACATTGGTTTCATCGATTCAATGCACGAAATGGACAACTTTTTACGTATTGCCGGGATCCTTTTCGGGATTGGTGGCGTAATTGGTCTGATGGTTATGATTTTTGTAACCATGACCTTTTCCAAGCACTTTTTTCAGCCCATCAAAGATTTGACTAAAATATCGAATGAAATCAATCACGGTAATTATAATTTAACGATTTATTATAAACACACCGATGAAATCGGGGATCTGACCCATGCCTTTAACGGCATGGTTACCAATATCAACAGTGTTATCCTGCAACTGGAATCAGAACGAAAACGGCTGGCCGGGGTTCTGGCTTCCATCGATGATGGGCTTTTGGCGATTGATAAAAACGGTAATATTATCACTTCAAACAGTTATATAAAAACTTATTTTAATGTGAGCAACCCCAAAACGATTTATGATTTTCAGTATCAATCTTTTTTGCGGGATATTTTTGACAGCCTTAAAAACGGCAAAGACCATATATCTGAAGAAATTGACTGCAACAACCGGAATCTGCTGTTGATTGGCAGTCCCATCCGGGAAAAGGGTTTTGAAGAAAACTATATGATCATCATCCGTAATATGACCGCTGCTCGCCATATTCAGGAAGAACAGCGGAAATTTATCAGCAGTGTTTCTCACGAATTGCGTACCCCTCTAACCACCATCATTGGATATACCGACATGCTCACCCGGCGACAGGTCGCCGATCCGGAAATTCTTAACCGCTCGCTGAACACCATCAATCGGGAGGGGCATCGACTGCTGCGACTCGTTGATAACCTTTTAAACGTCAACAAGTTTGATAAAGCTGAGTTTGATTTTAAGAAAACGAACCTGAATATTGTTTTGCTTCTTTCCGAGGTGGTTGAACAAATGCAGATTAAGGCCAGTCAATCCGATATCGAAATTAATTATGTATCTGAAGATCTTCCTGAAATCCTGGGGGATTATGACCGACTCCAACAAGTCTTTATCAATATCATCCATAATGCCATCAAATATTCAAACCGTGGTGAAATTATTGATGTCATTTCAGCTATTGAGGATAATCACATCGTCGTATCGATCCGCGATTATGGACCGGGGATTTCAGAAATTGAACAAAAACGGATCTTCAATGCTTTTTATCGGGTTGAAGAGGATCGTTCCCGGGGTTATGATGAAGGTGGCTCCGGCCTGGGCCTTTATATTGTAAAACAGATTGTCGAAAAACATGATGGAAAAATTGACATTGTCAGTCAAGTGGGCGAAGGGACCAATATTATTGTGACACTTCCCATTTTGTCCGTCTTAATTTATGGAGGTGAAACCGATGAAAAAAGCAAAAAATAGAGTCCTTGTCTTTTGTTTTGTTTTATTGAGTTTGTTTATCACCAGTGGTTGCCAGAACCTCTTTATTCCTGTAAATGTACCGGTTGTTTTACGAAATAACCCAACCTCAAATGACCCTTTGCCACAGCAAGTTAGCATTCAATCTTATACTATGATCGCCCCCGGAATCGTACAGGATATTACCAATAGCGGAAATAATCTGATCCTTTTTACTTTTGGGACCTTCTATAATATTGACACCTATACTATTGAAACGATGCAGTTGTCCTCATTTGTCAATTCTGACAAAAGACCATTGAGCGCCTTTTATGATACCTTTGACACAGGTATTTACTATGCCGAAAAATTAGTCGATCCCTTAACGGGCAGCATCGACACTCAGATTGTCTGGTCGGACGTCAACAAAAACACGACCCGGATCATTTCCCTGCCGGAAGAAAATGTTATCCAGCGCTTTGGTATTGGCGATTCCGGCCAGGTGGTCTATGCCAATAACACAAGTCAGATTGTAAAGGCCGACAGTGAAGGGAATCGACAGATTTATAAGCTTCTTAACAACTATAATATCCTGGCCGTTGACTATATCAATAAAGAAAAGGTCGTCGTGTTTATGGCAACCGACCCCCAGAATGAAGAACGAACGAATCTATACTATGCAAAATTAGATGATGCTTCTTCTGAATTGTCTTCCACCCTAATTGCTGATAATGTGAGCAGTTTTGATATTAACGACTTAAACAATCAAGTGGTCTTTGTTAAAAACGGCGGCGACTCCCAAACGATCCGTACCTGGGATACCAACGCGACAAACTCAAGCAGTATCGCAGACGGTAGTTTTGGATCAGTCCGCTTTACGCCAAACGGTGAGCGCATTGTCTTTACTCAGACAACACCAAATTCTGATGCTCAATCCAAGTCGATCTGGATCATGGATACAAGTGGTAAAAATCCGCTCCAGCTCACGGCACCACTTAGCGTAAATTCAGAGATTATTTGTCACCCTTACAAATCCATGCTTTTTTTCTCAGTCGAAAAAAGCTCAAACAGTATTAACTCAACCGATGATCATACACTATCCCAAACCTATCAACTCACCTATAAAATTGACTGAATCCAAAAAGCGATTGGTATCATATGATACCAATCGCTTTTTATTAAGTATTTAATTAATTCTACTTCGTTTGAACCCGGCCCTGATAAACAACCCCACGGATGGGATCAACTGAAATAAGTTTCCCATGTTCAAGGATTTCCAACGCTTTAACAACATTGACAATAACCGGAATATCATAATGAAGTCCGGCAATGGCACCTTCCGAACTGAGTCCACCTTCTTCCGTAATAATTGCCGATGCCAACAGTAAGATCTGACTAAGCTCTGGTGTCAGGGTTTTCACCACTAAAATATCACCTTCCTGAAAGTCATCCAGATTATCAGAAGTAATGAGTTTAGCAAGGCCAGTCACTGAGTTTTTCCCAATGCCGACCCCATTAATGATGGCATTTCCGACGGTATGAACCTTAATCATATTGGTATTTCCCTGAACACCTAAGGGCACACCTGCAGCAACGATGGCGAGATCTCCAAATTGCACATAGCCCTGCTCCATTGCTTTTTTTACCGCATCCATAATCATACTGTCAGTGTCCTTAAATTCCGGCGTGTAAATACAATTGACTCCCCAAACCAGGGCCAGACGGCGAATCGTTGTCACCTTATCAGTAACCGCCAGAATCCCGCAATCAGGACGGTATTTGGAAATCATCCGGGCCGTATGACCTGAAGATGTGGCTGCGATAATGGTCTGTGCATCGAGTTGTTCAGAAATCTGACACGCCCCTTCGCTAACTGCATTCGTAATGCTCAGTTCCCCATGATCCGGTTTTTTACGACGGGCGTACTCTTCCGAATCTTCGCTTTTTACGACAATATTAAACATCGTTTTTACAGACTCTATCGGATAAGATCCCGCTGCTGTTTCACCTGATAACATCACGGCATCTGTTCCATCAAACACGGCGTTAGCCACATCACCAACCTCAGCTCGGGTCGGTCTGGGATTTCGCATCATCGAATCGAGCATTTGAGTTGCGGTAATAACGGGTTTCCCGACAAGGTTGCATTTTCGAATAATGCCCTTTTGAACCAGTGGTACATCTTCTGCCGGTATTTCTACCCCCAGATCCCCTCTGGCAACCATAATTCCATCGGAAACATTAAGAATTCGGTCGATATTCTCGACACCTTCCTGATTTTCAATTTTAGAAATAATGTCAATCAAATCTCCGCCATTGCGTTCTAAAACCTTTCTGATCTCTAATACATCATGGGGTTTTCTCACAAACGATGCCGCCACATAATCGACTCTTTGCTGGATTCCAAAAATAATATCACCGCGATCTTTTTCTGTTAAAGCAGGTAATTCAATGCTCATACCTGGTAGGTTGATACTTTTTTTGCTGCCCAGCGTTCCACCATTTAAAATCGTGCAGACCATTTCATTATTAAAAACATCTTCCACTTCCAATTGAATTAATCCATCATCGATGAGAATCCGACATCCCGGCGATACTTCATTGGGAAGATTTTCATGGGAAATACTGAAACGTTTTTCGTCACCCTGGATAATTTCGGTGGTTAGTGTTACCTTTTCTCCGGCAACCAGTTCTACCTGTCCGGCGCTCAGTTCTCCAGTTCTGATTTCGGGTCCCTTGGTATCCAACATAATCGCAACGGGAATCCCCAGCTCTTTACGTACTTCTTTGATCCGCTTAATTCTGGCCGCATGTTCTTCATGACTACCGTGCGAAAAATTGAGTCGTGCCACATTCATCCCATTGAGAATAAGTTCTTTTAATATTTCCTTTGTATCTGCTGCTGGTCCTAATGTGCAGACAATCTTAGTTTTTTTCATTTTCTACCTCTTTTCTAATTTAATCTCTCTCTATAAAATAACAAACATAAAAATCTTACTGATCAGCACCATCGTTATTGTTTATAACGCTGGTATAACCCGATTTACACGATGTTTGTTTTTATGAATCGCTCAAATGGATAATACCGAAGCCATATCATAAATATCCTGTCGGAAAATCTTTGGCATCGCCAGGGCTTCTTCGATCGGAATATCCAGATACGAGCCACATCGCTGGGCCATCACTGTTCCCGTTTCTTTCTTTATAATACTTAATACCGCATTATAACCCATAAAACTGGCCAGGTTCCGATCCATATTCGACGGTGATCCCCCTCTTTGAATGTAGCCCAAATTTGTCCCCTTCGTTGTTACCTGGGTTTTTTCTTCAATCTTGACACAGTAATCCCGGTAATTACCGCAGCCTTCTGCTAACATGACAATACTATGAAGTTTCCCCCGATCTTTCCCCTGCAGCAGTCGCAAACAAATCGCATCCAGGTCGGTTTCAACCTCCGGCAAAATTAAGGCCTCTGCACCTCCGGATAATCCCGAGTAAAGGGCGATATCGCCGCATTTTCGGCCCATCACCTGAACCACATTAATGCGATTATGGGAGTAGGTGGTATCTCTGATTTTGCTGATCGCATCCAGGGCTGTTGTTACGGCCGTATCAAAGCCGATGGTATAATCGGTAAATCCCAGATCATTATCAATGGTACCGGGAATACCCACCACGCTGACCCCTAATTTCTGGAGTGCCAGGGCACCATTCATGCTGCCATCACCACCGATAATAATCAGATGGTCAATGCCATATTCTTCCAGCACTTTGGCACCTTGCTTAACTCCCGCCTCGGTTGCAAAAAACTCACTTCTGGAGGTCCTGAGGATTGTTCCCCCCCGCTGTAGAATATCCGCTACCGAATAAACACTAAACGGTGTAATGTCGCCTTCCAGCAAACCTGCAAAGCCCCGATTAATCCCATAGACCTCAACCTTATTAAAGATTGCTGTTCGCACAACGGCCCGGATTGCTGCATTCATGCCGGGGGCATCGCCTCCGCTAGTTAAAACTCCAATTCTCATTTTTATTTTACCTCCACATTTTTTATTCCTAAAATTTGTCCTAATTCAGTGATCAGGGTTTCTTCAAGGGTAACCCATAAGTCTTTATTGGCCCCAAAATGCTTACCTTCGTTTTTTAAGTATAACACCACCGGCACCGATCCCGGATACTTAATTAGAATCGATTTTACCGATTTTATCAAGGCTTTTTCTGTTAAATCCCCTAAACTCAAAACCAGCTTTTGGCGCTTTTGGACTCCGTCATTGTTCTCATATGGCGCTTTGTTTTCGGTTACAGCCAGGTTTTGTTTGTTCTTAGACGGTTCTCCGATGGGATAGATCTGAGCTGCAATCACCGAGGTTCGAGCTTCTTCATTGTAATTGATTCGCCCCTTGATCACCAATGGCTGATCTTGTTTTAAATAACGACGATACTCATCATATGTTTTCGGAAAAACAACCACTTCGATACGCCCATAAAGATCTTCAAGGGTTAGAAACGCCATCATCTGGCCTTTCTTTGTCATCATCGTTTTGCTCTCCACAATTAAACCACCAATACTGACTTGCTGTCCGTCCCGAATACCAGCATCTTTTAAATCCTGATAGCTGTCAACACTGCTGGAAAACAAGGTGACGGTTTTTTTTAAGATATCTTCATATTTTTCCAGTGGATGACCGGTAACGTAAAGACCTAAAACCTCTTTTTCCAATGCTAACCGTTCTTCTTTGGAAAACGGCTCTTTTTGAGGGAAATGATCCTCCTTCAGCGTTGTCAGTTCCTGTGATCCACCCAGTCCGGCCATATCCAAAAGGGACATCTGTCCGGAAATGCGATCTTTCTTTTCTCGCTGAACCTGATCGACAATCAGTTCAGCAATGGCCAGCATTTGCGCCCGGCTGTTGCCGATGCCATCAAATGCCCCGCCCTTAATAAGGCTTTCGATGCTGCGCCTGTTTAAGGATTTCAGGTCCACCCGCTCACAGAAATCCCGTAGATTCAAGAAATTGCCCTTGGCTTTGCGTGCTTCAATAATAGCGGCAATGGCATTTTTACCGAGCCCCTTAACGGCTCCCAAACCAAAGCAAATCGAATTACTAGAAACACTAAACTTCTCGTAGCTTTCATTAATACTGGGTGGTAATACATGAATACCCATTTTTCGGCAATCTTCTATATATTTCGCCACTTTTTTCTCATCATCCATAATACTCGACATTAAAGCCGCCATAAACTCGGTGGGATAGTAGCACTTCAACCAGGCAGTTTGATAGGCGACAACGGCATATGCCGCCGCATGGGATTTATTAAAGGCGTATTTTGCGAAATCTTTCATTTCTTCAAAGATTTTTTTTGCCGCCGCTTCTGATACCCCCCGGCGGATGGCACCGTCAACTAGAACTTTTCCGGTTTGATCGACTTCACCATGGATAAAAACCAGACCCTCGGCCTCCATCACGCTAATCTTTTTCTTGGACATGGCCCGTCTGACCAGGTCACTTCGTCCCATTGAAAAACCAGCCACATCGCGAAATATCTGCATCACCTGTTCCTGATAAACCATACACCCATAAGTGACGTTGAGGATATTCTCAAGAATGGGATGATCATAGGTAACCAGAGAGGGGTTTTTCTTGTTTTCAATATAGCGTGGAATCTGATCCATCGGCCCAGGCCGATAAAGTGAGATCCCAGCGATAATATCTTCAAAACTACCCGGTTGGAGTTCCTTGATAAATTGCTGCATGCCCCGGCTCTCCAATTGAAAAACACCCAGGGTGTCGCCTTTTGAGAGCATTTCATAAACCTTGACGTCATCCATTTCCAGACTGTCCAGATCCAGACGACGACCAGTGCTATGTTCAATATGCTCCAGGGCATCGCGGATCACCGTTAAGGTTCGCAGGCCCAGAAAATCCATTTTGAGCAGGCCCAGATCTTCCAATAAACCCATCGGAAACTGAGTTGTGATTACATCATTGTTTCGATAAAGCGGGATATATTCAACCAGTGGCAAATCTGAAATGACCACCCCGGCGGCATGCGTCGAGGCATGCCGGGATAAACCTTCAATGGACTGAGCGGTCTTAACCAGCTTGGCAATATCGGCATCTGAATCTTCCATTTTTTTAAGTTCAGGATTTTCTTTTAAGGCTTGTTCAATGGTGATATTGACCCCTGGATGAATGGGTATTTCCTTGGCCACCCGATCGACCAGGCTGTAAGGCATATCGAGTGCCCGGCCAACATCCCGAAGCGCACCCCGTGCCGCCATGGTTCCAAAGGTGATAATCTGAGCCACCCGGTCTTCGCCATACTTGTTCACCACATAATCGATAACTTCCTGACGCCGTTCGTAACAAAAATCCACATCAATATCCGGCATTGTTACCCGCTCCGGATTTAAAAAACGTTCAAACAGCAACTGATACTTAATCGGATCGATGGTGGTGATTTCCAAACTATAGGCAACCAGGCTGCCGGCAGCACTTCCCCGTCCGGGCCCAACCATGATCTGATTGTCTTTAGCATATTTGATAAAATCCCAAACGATGAGAAAATAATCATCAAAGCCCATCGTGTGAATGGTTTCCAATTCATATGCCAGACGATCTTGTAATTCTTTGGTCAGCGTTTGGTATTTTTTTACCAATCCTGCCATACACAGACTTTTTAAATAGTCTCTGGCCCTTTCACCGGGAGGCAATTCAAACTGCGGCAGATGGGTTTTTTCCAGGTCAAAGCTGACCTGACAGCGCCTGGCAATGCGATTGGAATTTTCAATGGCTTCGGGCAGATCAGCAAAGAGCTTACGCATTTCTTCCTGACTCTTTAAATAAAATTCATTGTTGGGAAAACGCATCCGCTTTTCATCCGAAACGGTGGCTGCGGTCTGAATGCATAATAGAATGTCATGGTTTTCACTGTCTTCCTTGTGGACATAATGGACATCGTTCGTCGCCACCAATGGAATGCTCATTTTTTTTGATAACTGAATCATCCGCTCGTTTATCAACGCTTCTTCCCTGAGACGATGATCCTGAATTTCCAGGAAGAAATGATCTTTACCAAAAATATCCTGATAAACCCGACAACGCTCTTCTGCTCCAGCCAAATCATTGTTTAGGATCAATTGCGGAATCTCACCAGCGATACACGCAGACAAGCAAATAATACCATCGCTGTATTTTCTTAAGCAGTCATGATCCACTCTGGGCTTATAATAAAACCCATCAATAAAACCTTTTGAAACAATCTTCATGAGATTTTTATACCCAAGGTTGCTTTCTGCTAACAAAATGAGATGAGCTCGTTCTTTGTCATAGACGGGATCCTTGTTTTCAAGGCCTCTTGGAGCAACATAAACTTCACAGCCGATAACCGGATGAATTTTTTCCTTTAAACAGGCCTTATAAAAATCAACGGCACCAAAAAGCACCCCATGATCGGTAAGCGCAATACTCTCCATGCCACTTTCCGCCACCGCCTTAACAAGCTCGTTGATCCTGCCAAAACCATCTAATAGACTATATTCGCTATGCACATGAAGATGTGTAAACTGTTTTTCCATCTTTTCTTTCACTTTACTGTTAAAATTTAATTTCATGTTTTTCTAATTATTTCCGATTTCTTTAATTTTTATTATAACATAGATTCTTAAAAATAAATAGACATTTTGTCCCAGGCGGTTGAAATTGATCCCAGCAGCCGCGGCCTATCTATTTTCTACATTATATACTATTTTGCACTGATTATTCATTTTCATTTTAAATGATTTATTTCAACCGTTTTTTTTATTTGTTATTTATTTAACATTATTTTTTACTGGTAATCCTTTACATTATTTCAGAGTTATGTTAATATATGTTTGTAAACAATTTTACCTTTGCTTACGAAAAGATTCACTAATTTCATATATTGGCAGGAGTTATGGAGGGCCGTACTTTCGTTTTTACATTAAGAGTTTTTACATTAAGAGTTTTTACATTAAGAGAATATGTAAATCTGTTAGTATGTGCTTTTTTTGTTTGGTTTTATTGTTTTTTCTATGATTTTATTATGTTTTTTAAACATAATCAAATAAATAATCAAATAAATAGGGGGTTATACTTATGAAGAAGTATATCTTATCACTGGATGCAGGAACTACAAGTTCAAGAGCGATTTTATTTAACCATGACAGCGAAATCGTCAGTGTTGCGCAAAAAGAATTTACCCAAATCTATCCAAAAGCCGGTTGGGTTGAACATGACGCCATGGAAATTTGGGCTACCCAAAGTGGTGTTGTCACTGAAGCTTTATCAAAAATTGGCGCTACCGCTGAAGATATTGCTGCTATTGGTATCACAAACCAACGTGAAACAACTGTCGTTTGGGACAGAAAAACTGGCGAACCTATTTATAATGCCATTGTTTGGCAGTGCCGTCGTACCGCATCTTTCTGTGATGAATTAAAAGCCCGTGGATTGGAAGACTATGTTCGTGAAAACACCGGTCTTGTAATCGATGCTTACTTCTCTGGAACAAAAATTAATTGGATTTTAAATAACGTTCCTGGTGCACGTGAAAGAGCTGAAAAAGGCGAACTGGCTTTCGGAACCATTGATACCTGGTTAATCTGGAAATTAACTGATGGCAAGGTACATGTAACCGATTATTCAAATGCTTCCCGCACGATGGCATTTAATATTAAAACCCTTAAATGGGATGAAAAAATGTTAAAAGAACTGGATATCCCAGCTTCTATGTTACCAGAAGTTCGACCATCTTCAGATGTTTACGGAACAACTTCTCTTTACGGAACAGAAATTCCCATTGCCGGTGCTGCTGGTGACCAACAAGCTGCTCTCTTCGGACAAGCTTGCTTCGAACCTGGTATGGCTAAAAATACTTATGGAACCGGTTGCTTTATGCTGATGAACACTGGTGATAAACCCGTTAAATCGAACAGTGGTTTGATTACGACCATTGGCTGGGGCTTAGATGGCGAAGTTGATTATGCCTTAGAAGGTTCAATCTTCGTTGCCGGTGCTGCGATCCAATGGCTAAGAGACGAAGTTCGACTGGTTGATTCTTCACCTGATAGCGAATACTATTGTAATAAAGTTGCTGACACCAATGGTGTTTATATGGTTCCTGCTTTTGTTGGACTGGGTGCTCCGCATTGGGATATGTATGCTCGTGGTGCTATCTTAGGATTAACTCGTGGTGCCAACAAAGCTCATTTAATCCGTGCTACTGTTGAATCCCTCGCTTATCAGACAAAAGATGTTCTGGATGCGATGGAAAAAGACTCAAACATCAAATTGGCGGCATTAAAAGTTGATGGCGGCGCTTGCGCTAACGATTTCTTGATGCAATTCCAAGCTGATATTTTAGGCGTTCCTGTTGATCGTCCTTCAATCGTTGAAACCACTGCTATGGGTGCTGCTTACCTGGCTGGTTTGGCTGTTAAATTCTGGGATGGTAAAGCGGATGTAACTGCTGCCTGGAAACTGGACCGTTCATTTAAGCCTGCCATGGATGCTGATGTTCGTGCTAAATTATATGCTGGCTGGTTAAAAGCTGTTGAAACTGCTAAAGGCTGGGAAGACGCCGAATAATCTAACTACATTAACAATTCATTAATCAATAAATTGTTGGGGTGTTTAACCACACCCCGGCAATTTAGATTTTACTCTTTCCTATTTTTGTGATTGTGTTATAATGAATTTGCAAATACGATCCAACCGGGAGGAGTTTTATGTCGACGAGAAAATGTCTTCTCATGTTTCAAGACAACCCCATTATTGTCGCTGTTCGTAATCCGAAAGATATTTATGATGCCATTCATTCGAAATCGCAGATCATCTTTTTACTGACCGGCAATGTCTATAATCTTAAAAAAATGGTGGAGCTTTGTACTAAATCAGGTAAACACGTGTTTACCCATTTGGATCTTATTAAAGGTTATTCACAGGATAATTATTTTATTAAGTATCTAAAAGATGAGATTAAGCCAACGGGAATTATTACCACGAAAAACAATATTATCACTCGGGCAAAGCAGGAAGGTCTGATGACTGTTCAGCGTTTATTTCTACTGGATTCTTCTGCCATGGATATTTCAATTACATCGGCAAAGAAAATTAAGCCTGATGCCATCGAAATTTTACCTGGCCTGGTTCCAAAGCTGATTACAGCTGTAAAAAAGGAACTCGATATTCCAATTGTTACCGGGGGATTCATAGAGACAGAGGAAGAAGTTCGTTCGTGTCTTGCTGCTGGCGCATTATCAGCCAGTACATCTCACAAGCCTTTGTGGGATAAAATAGAACTTATTCGGGAAGAGCAGCGATTGCTCCAGAACGAATAAGCAAAAATAAAATACAAGGCAACGGAGAGCCATACTGTTTTCTTAAATGAACCCTTATTTAAGAAAATTGTATGGCTTTTAATTTTTTATTATTCTTAGGAGGAATATATTATGTATGATATCGCCATTATTGGAGCTGGTATTGCCGGTTCCTACATTGCTCGGGAATTGACCCGATACAAACTGGACATTGTTTTATTAGATGGAGAAAATGATGTCGGAAATCAGATTACAATGGCCAATTCTGCCATTGTTCATGCCGGTTTTGATGCCCCGGCCCATAAATTGAAAGGAAAATTCAACGCCGCTGGAAATCTTATGTACGATCAGGTTTGTGAGGATCTGGATGTGCCCTTTAAACGATGTGGTTCCATGGTTGTTGCTCATAACGAGTACGAAATGGCAACCCTGCACGAACTTTATCAAAACGGTTTAAAAAACGGAGTTCCTGGACTTCAGATCTTATTTAAAGATGAAGTCCACGCCATGGAGCCCCATATCCATGACGATATTTGCGGTGCTCTTTATGCTCCGACAGCAGGGATTGTGTCCCCCTTTGAACTCTGTATTCACGCGGCTGAAAACGCTGTCGACAACGGTGTTACCCTAAAGCTTAATCATCTGGTCAGTGATATCATAAACCACAATGACCACTTCGAAATTATTACCAATTCCGGAAATGTGGAAGCTAAGTATGTCATTAATGCTGCCGGCTTATTTGCTGATGATATCTATGAAATGGTTGGCAAACCCTACTTTAAACTGCTTGCTCGTAAGGGAAATTATTTTATCTTTGATAAAGAAGCCGGTTATCTGGTTAATAGTGTCATCTTCCCATGTCCTTCAAAAAAGGGCAAAGGTATTTTAGTGGCACCGACCGCTCACGGCAATCTGTTAATTGGACCGGATGCTGAACCCGTGCACAAAGGCGATATTTCGACCACCACTGAACGCCTCGACTATATTAAAGAAAATGCCCTTAAAAACTGTCCTTCGCTACCATTTAACAAGATTATTAGGTCCTATGCCGGACTTCGAAACACTCCTGTAAAGGATACCTTTACAACGACTGATGGTGATTTCATTATTGAAGAATCGCCCGTAAAAGGATTTATCAACGTGGCTGGCTATGAATCGCCTGGACTCACCTCAATTCCTGCGGTTGCTCACTTTGTGGTCGAAGAAATTGTGAAACCAATGATCCCAGATATCGAAGAAAATCACGACTATAATCCTAAGGTCCGAAAGCATCTGCGTTTTGACGAAATGACCGAGGAAGAAAAAGTTGCAATTATTAATGAAGATCCAAAATACGGCAAAGTTATCTGTCGATGTGAAACCATCACTGAAGGTGAAATCATCGATGTTATTCACCGCAGTGCTGGTGCCCGTACCGTTAAATCAGTTAAAAAACGCTGTCGTGCCGGTATGGGACGCTGTCAGGGTGGTTTCTGTTCTCCCCGGGTTGTGGAAATTCTTTCCCGCGAACTCAATGTTCCATTAGATGAAATTATGTACGATCAACAGGATTCGACCTTCATTCTCTCAGGTCAAACGAAATCCGTTCAGGAGGAGGCGTAATCATGATATATGATGTTGTTATTTTAGGTGGTGGACCCGCTGGTTTGGCCGCTGCCGTTGAAGCTAAAAATGATGGAGCAGAAAATGTCCTGATTCTGGAAAGAGACCGGGAATTAGGCGGTATTCTTAACCAGTGTATTCATAATGGTTTTGGTCTGCATACGTTTAATGAAGAATTAACCGGACCGGAATATGCCGAACGTTATATTGATAAGGTAAAAGATCTTAATATTCCTTACATGCTCAATACCATGGTACTTGATATGCATGACAATGGAGAACTCAAATCCATCCACGTTATCAATGAAGAAAACGGGTACATGGTTATTGAAACGAAAGCTGTTATTCTAACTATGGGATGTCGGGAACGGACCTCTGGTGCCATCGGTATCCCGGGGTATCGTCCATCGGGTGTTTTCACTGCCGGTACTGCCCAACGTTTTATCAACATGGAAGGATATATGGTTGGTAAAGAAGTGGTTATCCTCGGCTCTGGTGATATCGGTCTGATCATGGCCCGACGAATGACCCTGGAAGGTGCTCATGTTCAGGCTGTTTGCGAACTAATGCCCTACTCTAACGGTCTGGTTAGAAACATTGTTCAGTGTTTGGATGACTATGATATCCCGTTAAAATTAAGCCACACCATCACCTTTATCCACGGTAAAGACCGATTAGAAGGCGTTACCGTTGCCAAGGTTGATGAAAAACTAAAAGTGATTCCTGGAACAGAAGAATATATTCCCTGTGATACCCTCCTACTTTCAGTGGGCTTGATTCCCGAAAATGAAATCACTCGTAATGCCGGTGTTACCATGGACAACCGAACCAACGGTGCCATTGTCGGTGAACTGCGTCAAACCTCTATGCCTGGTGTTTTTGCCTGTGGAAATGTGGTTCACGTTCATGACCTGGTGGATTTTGTCAGCGAAGAAGCGGTCCTGGCCGGTAAAGGCGCTGCCAAGTATATCAAGGGCGATCTGGCTAGTGAGATTACCTTTACGACCACCAACGGCGACGGAATTGGTTATGTCGTTCCGCAGCAGGTTGCCATGAAAAACGTCGAGGAAAAAGTTACTTTCTATATGCGTGTGCGACAGGTCTTTCAAGATAAAGTGGTTAATGCCTATATTGGCGACCAATTGATCGCCACTAAAAAAGAAAAGAAATTACTGCCCGCCGAAATGGTTAACTTTAAGATCGCCAAAGATGTTTTAGCCCAGTATCCTGCCGGAGAAATCCGATTTGTCGTAGAGGAGGCAAAGAAATGAAAAAAGATATGACCTGTATTGTTTGCCCCATCGGGTGCCAGATGACCATTGAAGAAAAAGCGGATGGTACCTATGAGGTTACCGGCAACACCTGTAAACGTGGTCCAAAATATGCCATCAATGAAATGACCAACCCAACCCGGGTTATTCCCACTACGGTGGTGATTAAGCATGCCATGCTTCCCCGCCTGCCGGTTAAAACTGCGGAACCTATCCCCAAAGGCCAGATTTTTGATGCCATGGCCGCTATTAATCAGGTTGTTGTGGAAGCACCCATAAAAACCGGTGATGTTGTTATCAAAGATCTTTTAGGTCTTGGAATCGATGTTGTTGCTACTCGAACCATGGATAAGTGCTCGTTCTGATATCTCAATAAATAGCGTCTGAAAATAATTCCCAGAGTTGTTTTCAGGCGTTTTTTTATTTATCTACTTTTAAACCACTATTCGTAACAACAAAATATTAATTTGTTACAAAACAGACATTGAACTTCTACCTGCTATTGTGATATGTTTAACTATACAAATTCGACAATAAAAGGTGCTACTCTATGTTTGAAAAAATAAAACAATGTGTCCAGGCAAATCTGGTTATTGTTATGCTGATTCCTGGTGTTATAATGATGCTAATTCTGGTTATTGTGTATCAAACCACCGCCAGAGAAAACGCAAAACTTGACGAGGGTGTCGAAATCCTAACTGCACTAGAAACCCGGGATCTCTATACCATGGAAGAAAAAATTGACTACTTGAAGCGCAAAGCCGTTGACCCCGGCGATTACACCGCATTATTTGGCAATGCCCTTGTTTTTGGTGATTCCATCGCCGAGGGATTAGGTTTATTTGGATTTTTAAACCCGACCTCGCTGGTTGCGATGATGGGAAAATCAGCCGAGAACAGTCAAGGAGACGTCCAAAGTATCGTTGAACTGGCACCGCGTTATGTTTTTTTTTGAGTTAGGTCTCAATGACATCAGTCATCCCGATAGTACCCTGGACGCCTATATCCTTTCTTATGAGAAACTTATCGATTCGATCAGGTTGCAATTACCGAATACCCAAATCTATGTTTGCAGTATCTTTCCAGTTACCGATGAAGCCCTCAAAGAAAACCCCGAGCTCAGTCAAATTGAAACATATAATGCTGCGTTAGTGGAAATGGCTGCCCGAAAAAATATCCATTATATCAATACCTACCCGCTTTTGAAAAACAACCCACAGTACCATGAACAAGACGGCATCCATGTGATCCGTGAGTTCTACCCACTATGGTTGGACACGCTTGTGGATAACAGCAATTTAAAAAATTTATTATAGAATTGGACCATCATGAAAAAAATTTTTGTACTTCTATCCGTTCTAATACTTGCGTTACTCTCTTTTGGCTGTCATTCTGCCGAGCAGGCACCTTTATCCCAGGTGGAAGCCGATCTGCTCGCCGCTTCCCAAAACCTTAGCGGGATGGAAAAGGGGGATGGAAAAACATTGAAACGCTATTACGGACTCAATATGAGTGACTATCAGGAAGTTTTAATTTACGTCCCGGCCAATTATATGGATGTATCCGAAATCCTTGTGATTAAAGCCTCAGATTCCGCCCAATTGGATCTGATCGAAGGGGCCGTTGATGTCCGCAACGCCATGCAACTGGAGAGCTTTGGCGGATACGGACCGAAGCAGGTGGAGCTACTTGAAAATCATGAGTTTAAAATTGTGGGAAACACGCTTTTTTATTGTGTATCACCTGAAGCGTCCACATTAAAAGATACCTTTGTCAAAAGCATTAAGAATAATCCCTAAGGAGTGACCATGGTTTTTAGCAGTATTTTGTTTATCTTTGCTTTTCTTCCCATTGCATTGGGTCTGTATACCATTATCCCGAAACAGGGGAAAAATTTAATCTTGCTTCTGATCAGTCTATTTTTTTATGCCTGGGGAGAACCGATTTATGTTTTCTTAATGCTTTTTACCATCACCTTCGACTTTGGCATGGGATTACTGATGGACAAAAAGCCCCATTTAGTCCGGAAGCAAATTTTTATTTTTACTCTCATCGTGAATTTAAGCATTTTATTCTTTTTTAAATACTGGGGGTTTTTACTGAGTATCATTAACCAGATCTTTGGTCTGGGGATTCCCTACACGCCCTTACCCTTACCGATCGGGATTTCATTTTATACCTTTCAGATTCTCTCCTATGTCATTGATATCTATCTGAAAAAGGTTCCGGTCCAAAAAAACATCATTTCCTTTGGCTTGTATGTCACCATGTTTCCGCAGCTGATCGCCGGACCGATTGTTCGCTATAAGGATATCGACGATCAGCTAACCGAGCGGGTGATCAATCAGGAAAAATTCGGAATCGGAGTGGAACGTTTTATCCAGGGTCTCGGCAAAAAAGTTCTGCTGGCCAACAATATCGGCTATGTCTGGACCCTTATTTCAGCCATAAATGTGGGTGAACTGTCAGTACTTACCGCCTGGATCGGAATTATCGCCTTTACCTTTCAAATCTATTTCGACTTTAGTGGTTATTCGGATATGGCCATTGGTTTGGGGAAAATGTTTGGTTTTGAATTTCTCGAAAACTTTAATTATCCCTATATCTCCCGAAGTGTATCCGAATTCTGGCGACGCTGGCACATTTCACTGGGAACCTGGTTTCGTGAATACCTTTATATCCCTCTGGGTGGTAACCGTGTTCCCATCCCCCGGCTCTTTTTAAACCTCTGTATTGTCTGGTTGTTAACAGGCCTCTGGCATGGTGCCAACTGGAATTTTGTCGTCTGGGGTGGCTATTATGGGCTGATCCTTTTTGCTGAAAAAGTATTCTTAAGCGCACTGCTGGAAAAACTGCCAAGATTTATTCAGCACAGTTACACCCTGATTCTGGTTATAATCGGCTGGGTTTTCTTTGCCAGTCCGGACATGGGTTTTGCCCTGTCTTACCTGCAGGTTATGTTTTTTACTGCCGGTGCGTCTCTGGTTGATTCAACCGGCCTCTATTACCTAACCACCAGTCTTATTTTATTACTTGTATGCGGCATCTGCTGTACCCCGTTTGTTCATCAACGCTATAACAAACTGATTCACCAGGAAAAAAAATGGGTGATCCCTTTTGGACTGGGACTTAACAGCGTGATTATGTTTTTATCCATTGCTTATTTAGTAACAGAAACATATAATCCTTTTTTATATTTTAGATTTTAGGTGAAGTAATATGCGAAAAAAAGATAACCATCGTGAACATGATCAATATGCTCATTCTTTATTTTATAAAAAATATATTAATTTATTGGGGCTGCTCTTTATCGGGATCCTTGCCTTTTTCTCCCTGGCCTCACTGATCCTGCCCGATACCAAACTGTCTGAAAATGAAAACCGGATTTTAACCCAATGGCCCCGTTTTTCTGTGGACAGCATCATCGATGGCCGCTATATGAAAAAAATGCAAAAGTACACGGCCGACCAATTAGTCGGGCGAAATTTCTGGATTCATACCAAAACCAGTACCGATCGCCTGATCGGAAAAAATAGCTCCAATGGGGTTTATTTCGGCAAAAACGCCACCCTGATCGAAAACTTTGATCCTTTATCTGCTGACACTGTGGCGCAGACTCAAACTGCATTAAACCAGTTTGCTGAAAAGCACTCCGATCTAAACCACTTCTTTATGCTGGTTCCCAATGCAATTAGTGTCACCGCTGATAAACTGCCAGCCTATGCTCCGGTACTAAATCAAAGCGACTATATCAATAGCTTTACTGCCGGCTTGCAGGAACACTTCAGCGTTCTTGATCCCAGTCCGATTTTAGCAGAACATCAGGACCAACTTTTGTATTATAAAACCGACCATCACTGGACCACTTTAGGTGCCTGGCTTTCTTTTCAGGGAGTCGCCGATACCATGGGTATTAAAGCAGACCCTGATGCCTATATCGTTTATCCTGTTACCCACTCATTTTCTGGTGCCCTGGCTTCTAAAAGTGGCTATTTGACGTCTTCCTCCGATACCATTGAGGTCTATATTCCTAAAAGCGACGATGACTATTCGGTGGTAAGCTATGTGGAAGAACAAAAAAAAGCCGCTTCCCTTTATGACAGCGAACAATTAAAGGAGAATGACAAATATGCCGTTTTTCTGGCTGGTAATCATCCCATTATAAAAATTAAAAATCCGGTGCTGAATGAAAAAAATCTGCTGATTATCAAGGATTCGTATGCCAATGCTTTTATTCCCTTCTTAACCCCTTTTTACAGTGAGATCACCGTCGTTGATCCCCGTTACTACTATGATAGTATTGATGATCTCATCGCTGATGCTCAGATCACTGATGTACTCTATCTCTTTAATGCGAACTCCTTTTTCCGGGATACCAGTTTGGAACCGGTACTAAACGACGAGTAACAAATGTATCTTCAAAAATCTTTTCATCATAATCTGGATCACGGCCAAAAAAATACCGTAATTTTAATTACGGTATTCATACTTTAATTTAATTTTATCGCCACGAAAAACTACTTTTGAGTACTCAAAAGGCTTATCATCCTTATCATAAAGAATATCCTCTAAAACAAGCAAGGGGTATCCTTGCGGAACTTTTAAAAGTTTACTCTCTTTTTCCGAGGCCGTAACCGACTCAAAAGTTTCCATGACCCGGCTGGGTTTTAAATTATACTCTTTTTCAAGAAGCACACAAAGCTGTTCTTCTTCAAGTGCACGATCACTTAGATTCTTACACAAATCATAAGGAATCCGTGAATAATGAAGGCTGATGGGCTCACCTTTTAGAAAACGCAACCGCTCAATTTCCAGTATTGGAGACCCCTGCGGACATTGCAGACGCTTTGCAACACTCAACGAGGCTTCTTTTTCGGTAACATTTAAAAGCTCTGTGGTAATTTCATACCCCATTCTCTCCAATTGCTCTCTAAAGCCCATATATGCCAAAGATTCCGCCATTATCTTGGGTTCTGCCACAAAGGTACCCTTACCAGGAACGCGATAGAGAACACCATCCTGCACCAATTGAGAACACGCTGAACGGATTGTCATGCGGCTAACCCCATACAACCGATTCATTTCACTCTCAGATGGTATGGCTGTGTTCGGCCTCCAAATACCTTCTTCGATATTATTACGAATTAACTCTTCCAATTGTATGTACAATGGTTTCGGGTTTTCTCGCTTAATTTTGTACATATCAATACTTCCTTCCATAAAACCCCTTTGTGCAGCTTATTTAGCAAAACTTCTTTTATTTTATCATACACTCTATAGAATTAAAAGAATAATCCGCAAAAATTGATCTCATTCTGCTTATTTTAATTTGGCAAATTGTGTATATAAGCCATTTTCATTTAATGCGACATACAGATTTTTGTAAATGTCATAAATTTCGTTATATTTTTTAACATTTTCAGTTATCGGTTCAATCGTTTCCAGATAACGAACCATTGAAATGACTCCTTCTGTGACATCTTTAAACCACCCCGCGCCGACACCTGCGATAACCGCCGCTCCAACGATGGTTGCGTCAGGTATTTCCAGTTTACGAATGGGAACGCCAAACATATCAGCAATGATCTGACGCCATGCTGCGGATTTTGTAGCTCCGCCTGTTATAGCTAGTTGTTTCAAAATCACGCCGGATTTTTTCATGGTTTCATACATATCCTTGCTTTCCAGTGTGATCCCTTCCATAACCGAACGAATCATATCACTCTTGGAATGGGCAAAAGTAATACCGGCAAAGATACCCTTTGCTTCAGGGTTCCAATACGGATAACCTGACCCGGTCAAAAATGGCATGAAGACAATCCCCTTCGACCCTACCGGACTTTTTATAATATGGTAATCCATCACTTCATAGGGATCCATTCCGGTCTTTTTCCCGAATGCTACTTCGATTTCAGCTAACTCATCCCTTGCCCATCGATAACTGCTGGCGGCACCCAGTTGTATCCCCTCAAGATTGAATAATCCTAATGATGCCGATGAGGTTGCCATAACCCCCGGTACATCGTCTAATACCAGATTTTTTGTGCCAACAACCAGAAGACCTGCTGTCCCCAGCGTTAAAGATGCATAACCATCTTCAATAACGCCGGCACCAATGGCGGCACATTGCTGATCGCCACTTCCCGCAACTAAGAGAGTCCCGACAGCCAGTCCCGTTTTCTCTGCCGTTTTTGGTGTCACTTTTCCAACAATATCACCTGGCTTCACTAATTTTGGCAACTTTGCCTTATCAATGCCAAAAGCATTAATAATATTGTCCGCCCAATCCATTGTGTTGGGATTAAGATACCCCGATGTACAGGCATTGGTCACCTCACAATAAAAATCATCCGCACCAAAGCAATATTGAATGTATTCCGGCATCATTGCCACGTATTTCGTTTTTTCATACAGTTCTGGTCTTTTTTTCATTAACCACAACAGTTTGATAAAAGTGAAGGTTGGCGCCATCGGCATACCAGTGCTTTTAAAGAATGTATCCGGATCAATAATGCCCATCGCTTCTTCAAGGATATCTGCTCCCCGGTTATCCTGCCAACCATAAAAAATATTATCGATGGGTTCATTATTTTTATCTACCAGCGCAAAAGTTGCCCGTTGGCAGGAAAATCCAACCGCCGCAATTTCCTGCGGATCAAGTCCTGATGATGTGACTGCTTGTTTACATGCTTTGTAGGTTTCCTCGACCAACAAATCCACATCCTGCTCAACCCAATTGGGATTCGGATAGTTACATGGGTACTCGCCATATCCTTTGCCATAGATTTTGCCGTCTTTATCAAGAATCATCGCTTTTGTACCAGTTGTTCCCACATCAATACCGATTAAATATTTGCCCATATTTAAATTCTCCTTCTAAATAATAAAAATTAACTTTTACACCATGAATTAATTTAATATTATGCCTAGTTTAAGGGAATTTTGTTCAGCAATTTGATGAAACTTTTTTTGGTTCAGTCTTTGTATTTGGAAACCAGTCCAATCTCACGCATTTGTTCAAACGCATCGATAATTGCGACTGCCGCACGTGTGCCGATCAGATCGGCGCCTGCCAGAATGAATACGTAAGCATTTTGCGGCCGGGGGAATTTAACCCCTGCCACCTTGAGCTTGACCTCCGTTTCAGATAATGTCTTTTTCATCACTAAAAACTGTTCCATACTTGGCCCTTCAAATTGACCAGTTGATGTTTTGGCGTAATCAATGCCCACTTCTGCAATCAGTTTACAAGCTGTCGCAATTTCCTCGTCACTCAAAAAACAGGTTTCAATAATGGTTTTGGTGATTCGTCCCTGCGCTGCGGTTTTAAAATCCATCAACTCGCCCTTGATCACATCATATCTTTTGTCTTTTAACGCCCCGACATTCATCACAAGGTCTAAAACGGTACATCCGGCTTTTACTGCGTACTCTGTTTCGAATGCTTTAATAATCGATGATGATGCTCCAAAGGGGAAATCCAGACCAGTTCCAATGTGGATGTCGGTACCTTTTAGTTCGTCCACCACCACTGGTGTCCAATAGGGTGTTGCGGAATAGAATGCCGCACAATTATAGGCGACCGCCTCGCGACAACCGGATCGAATTTCAGCTTCGGTGGTATTTTTTGGCAGCACCGAATGATCAAAACATTTTCCCAGGGCTTTTTTATCCATTTTTGATAAATCAACCATAACTTCATGCCTCCTATTTTTATTCTATAAAACAGCTTTTTTAAGCTCTTCCATACGATCAATAACATAGGTTGGATTTAATGATCTGACGACCTCCGGAGCACCATATCCAAATGTAACTCCACACACATCAATGCCTGCATTTGTTCCAGTGAGATAATCGGTTTTGGTATCCCCAACGAGAATCGCTTGGGTCTTGCTGCAATTATAATACGCGAGAATCGCATTAATACAATCAGGATGAGGTTTGGGGTTTTTAACGTCATCGGCTGTCACCAGAATATCAAAGTAATCATATAATTTTAGTGTTTTTAAAATTTTTTCAGTTGCCCTTCGTATTTTAAAAGTAGCCACTGACAGTGATTTTCCCTTCTGTTTATAATACTCCAGAACCTCTAGTACGCCATCATATGCAAAGGTTTTTTTATCACAATTCTCGGTGTAATACTCAACAAACAGTGGCAGTATTTCGTGATCAATGAGGGTTTCTTTGTCCTCACCAAGAGATTTGATGAGGACGTTTCTTGCTCCCCCGCCAATACAACTCCGAATAAATGCATCCTCTTTCTGATCAAAGCCATAACGATCAATAATATACTTAATCGTCTCAATAATATCTGGACACGAATCTACCAGAGTTCCATCCAAATCAAAAATAAGATACGAATACGCATAGGGTTCCTTGTTTTTTATTATCATAGCAACCTCCATTAAACATTTATAGCGTTTTAAGAAATCAATTAAAGATTTTTTAAAAGCTCATTGCTGTTAAAATACTCCAGGGTTACGCCACACTCGCCAATGTTTCTGATATTTTTATCGGTCTTTTTATAGTCCGCATGATAATCAGAACCGCCAGAAATAATTCTCACTCGATCCTGGTAATCTGATTTGACCTTGGCAATGATTTCCTCCTTCGTATACGGTCCATTATAAGTGGTCTTATCATAGGTATAGCTTGCCTCAATTCCGTCGAGATCCAGATCAATCAATTTATCAATATACTCCGCTCTGGTCATTGTACCCTCATTGGTCGTAACGGTTTCATCAATCAGATAAGGATGTGCCAAAATGGCAATTCCACTACTTTCATGGGCAATGTTAATGATGTCAGCGGGGTCTGGTTTTTCTCGTTTGACACTGAAGTCCGGGTTATTTCTGATCAATAATTTTGCCTCACTCCAGGTTTTTGTATAACCTTTTTCTGCCATCAGGTTGAAAATTATTTTTTTCTGCACGTCCTCGGGTTTTCTCGGAATATCATCATAATTCAACACTTCATCCCAGGTTATATCATAGCCATTGTCAGCCAGTTTGCCTAATAACTTTTGATAGGAAAATATCTTACTTTTTACAATTTTCTGATACATTTCGATTATTTTAGGATTGGAATAATCGCACCCTAGCACAACAATGTGGACATCTTCTACCTGTGTTTCACAGGAAAATTCAATTCCCGGTATCAGTTTCATCCCTTTTTTCCTGGCATAAAGAACAGGATCCACCATCACCCCATTTACTTCGATTTGATCAGGCGGCAGAACATCATGATCAGTAAATACAATCACTTTCATTCCTAAAGCGGCCGCATTGGAAATAAATTCCTGCGGTGTGTCCCCCCCATCAGACCGGGTGGTATGACTATGTAAATCAACAATGTAATTTGGTTGTGTTGTCATCATGTTACCTCTCTAATCGATCCGACTAAAAAAGCGGATATGCTCGGTCACAACTTTTTTAACTTCTTGTTTGGTGAAGGCATCCAATTTCAGCGGATCATTTTGGGCTGGATTTTCTTTACTGAAAGCAGCCATTCCCTGACAATAGGCAATTTTTATCGCTGTTGAAATATTCACCTTTGATGCACCCAGGCTGATCAGCCGATGAAACATTTCGTCACTCAGCCCGGTTCCACCATGGAGAACCAACGGACACAGTGAAAATTCATTGATATCTTCAAAAAGATCATAATCGATTTTAATTTCACCTTTATAAACTCCGTGTGCTGTTCCGATTGCCGGCGCAAACGCATCAACTCCCGTTTCTTTCAAATAGATGCGACAATCTGCTGGTTTAGCATGAGCATGATCACCTTCTTTTACGACAATGTCATCTTCAACGCCGACAATGGCACCTAATTCGCCTTCAACCGTCACATTTTTTGGCTTGGCATAGGCCACAATTTCTTTGGTATTTTTGATATTGTCTACCAGTGGCAATTGCGAACCATCGTACATCACGGAAGACCAGCCGCCGTCAATACAGGCTTTTGTAAACTCTACATCGGTGGAATGATCAAGATGAATCGCAACCTTTACCTGAGCATTTTCAGCGATCGGTTTTAAAAAACCCATCATTTCAACAATACCAAAAGCCTTTACTGTTTTAACCGAGGTCTGAATGATAATATTTTGATTTAGTTCCTCGGCCGCTTCAATTGCCGCCTTTGCAGTCAGATAATTCACGATGTTAAAGGCACCAACTGCATAATGGTTTTTTCGAGCATGCTCAAGAATCGCTTCCATGTTGACATAACTCATGGTTATCACCTCATTTCTATTTCATCCCATCATACATGCGTATGATGGGTTATGATTACTGTTTCTTTATTATACCATGATTTCGCATCATTTTAATTACAAAAATCTATCGAACAGCTACATTTTTTATGTTACGAGTACAAACCAGATCGACCCCGGTTCCGGCAATGTTTGATACGACAACATCTCCGACTCTGACGGGTGATTCAATTTCCAATCCACTAATCACATTCATCACTTCAAATATTTTTTCCTTATTAACCGGTTTTTTTGTTTTAACCGGCACAAAAGGCAAATCACCTGATTTCAATTTTACGGTGGTTGTTATCGTTCTCTTGGGTTCAGTGAACTCCGTTTGCGCATATTTCAATCCTATTTTACAACTGTAATCACTGATTTCATGTATGGTTTTTTCGGTATGCTCAACTTTCAGACTACACCCTTTCGGACATCCAATGCATATAAATTTCTTTACGGCCATGATTTTACACCTCCATCTTATTGCGCTTGTTCCTTGGAAATTGAAATATCAATTGATGAAGTATCCTTAGTCACAAACTCTCTTGGTAAATTAAATGTTACCATGGTACCAGGCTCAACGATTGTCTTTTTAAGATTAAGTAACGTTTTATTAAAATTATCTTTGACAATTAATCGAACATCCTCATCTGAATTCCTCACTCTAAGAAAAAACTTAATCGTCTGCTCCTGGTTGTTTAATGCATCAATGTGTTGAGGAACAACATACCCAATATTATTATCATGGGTGATGATGACTTCCTTTTCTACTTCATTCTTTTTATTGTTAATAAAAGCGGCGGCGGCTTTTCCGGCAATTTCAGCTTCTTCCGTAACATTGTCAACTAAATCGTGAACGTGCAGAACATTTCCACAAGCAAATACCCATGGGATATTGGTAATCCGTTTTTCATTCACCACCGGTCCCCGTGTCACCTTATCCATTTCACATCCCAGATTATTGGATAATTCATTTTCTGGAATCAAGCCAACCGATAACAGCAAGGTATCGCAGCTCACATATTGTTCAGTGCCTTCAATCGGTTTGAAGCTTTTGTCAACTTCGGCAATTGTAACACCTTCCAGTCTTTCATTTCCATGCACTTCAGTAATCGAATGGCTCAATAACAGGGGAATATCAAAATCATCAAGACATTGCACTTTGTTTCTTATGAGTCCTGTTGAATAGGGCATTAATTCGATGACCCCTTTCACATTGACACCTTCAAGCGTTAATCTTCTCGCCATAATGAGACCAATATCTCCTGAGCCCAGGATGACTACCTCTTTACCCGGAAGATAGCCTTCCAGATTAACATAACTCTGGGCTGTTCCTGCTGTCATAATCCCGGCCGGACGGCTGCCAGGTATGGTAATCGCGCCACGTGTTCTTTCTCGGCATCCCATTGCCAGAATCAATGCTTTCGTATCGATCTGAAACATCCCATCCTCACGATTAACAGCAATCACTTTTTTATCTACCATTATTTCCATTACCATGGTGCCCAGTTTTACATCAATGTCAGAATTTTCCAATTCTTCAATAAAGCGACTGGCATATTCAGGCCCCGTCAATTCTTCTTTAAAATATTGCAGGCCAAATCCGTTATGTATACATTGATTTAAAATGCCGCCCAGATATGGTGCTCTTTCGCAAATCAGGATTTTCGGGACACCGTTTCGTTTCGCTTCCAATGCTGCGGCAAGCCCTGCCGGTCCGCCGCCAATAATGACTAAATCATACTCTAATTTTTTCATAATTTCTATCTCCTTCTTCTAAAGATAGTTCTTTATTCTTAGAAGTCAGAACAAAGGATGCACTTCCTTTTTGTGTCACTTCAAGCGGAGAAATTCCCAGTTCTTTACTTAATATGCCAAGCACCTTCGGTCCACAAAAGCCACCCTGGCATCGTCCCATACCTGCTCTGACCCGACGTTTAATGGCATCCATATTTGTTGCCGGAATGGGTCGGTGTATTGCATCCATAATTTCACCCTTGCTGATCGACTCGCAGCGACAGATAATTTCGCCATAATCGGGGTTCTCTTCAATTAAGGCGGTTCTTTCTTCATATGACAAATCCGAAAGCTGCACTGGTGCCTGTCTGCCTTTTTCATAGTTCGCTTTTGGTGAAAAATCCAAATCGCGATTCTCCGCTCTTACCAGGCCTTCAATCATTGCTGCGATAGCTGGTGCCGAAGTTAAACCTGGCGACTGGATACCAGCAGCGTTAATAAAACCTGTGACCGTTTTTGCGGATTCGATGATAAAGTCTTCATTGGTGCTTGATGCTCTCAGCCCCGTGAAGGTCGTGATCACATCACCCATTCTGGGAAGCTCAGGAAATAAATGTGAGATGGCACTTGTGTAGATCTGATCCAAAGCTTGTGCGGTGGTTCTTAAATCGGTTTTATCTTCAACTGCCTCCGCATTTGATCCTGCTAATATATTGCCATCAATGGTCGGTACGACGATCATCCCTTTCGATACCTTCGTCGGTGCTGAATAAATCGTATAGGTTAAAATATCACGCCATTTTTTGTCATACAAAAAATACTGTCCTTTTCTTGGTTTGATTTCAAAATCAATGTCTTCGACCATCGCAGCTATTTTATCTGCGTATAGTCCGGCGGCATTAATGATAATTTTTGTGGCGATATCGCCTTTATTTGTTTTAACACCTGTTACAGTTTTGTTTTCAATTATAATATCCAGAACTTCTGTGTCCAAAAGAACTTTTGCGCCATTAATCACAGCATTTTCTGCCAGCGCCACGGTGTATTCAAAGGGATTTATTATTCCGGTCTCCGGTTCGAATAGACCATATTTTGCATCTGGATTTAAGTGGGGTTCCATCTCATGTAGTTCTATCTGGTTAAGTAGTTTCATCCCCTGAATGCCATTCTTGATTCCATTTGCCATGGTTTTTTTCATTTTTTCCAGGTCTGCTTCTTCAAATCCAACAGTTATTGAACCCAGTGGTTTAACCAAATCTACTTTTAAATCCTGACATAATTGCTTAATTACTTTGTTTGCTGCTAATACTAACTGGCCTTTTAATGTGTCACCATCAATATTAAAACCGCTATGAATCATTGCCGAGTTTGCTTTACTCGTCCCCATACAGACATCACTCGCTTTTTCAACCAGAATAATATCCAGATTATACCTAGCAAGCTGATGAGCAACGGAAGCACCAATTACACCGCCACCAATGATTAAAACATCTGTTTTCATGGTGTCACCTCCATATTCATTTTCGTATTTTTGATTTGGGCGGCGCATACATCGGCCACATATATACGCCCCCCGTTATTTAAATTGTATTAGTGATACTGTTTATCTATCATTTGCCCATTCTAAGTTACAATTGATGGCTCGTTTCCAGCCTCTGTATAACTCATTTCGCAGCTCTTCATCCATTTGTGGATGGAATACCTGATTAACCGTTCTTTTTCGCACGATTTCATCCTGATCTTTCCAGAATCCCACTGCTAGCCCTGCCAGATAAGCAACCCCTGCTGCTGTGGTTTCAGTATTGTCCGGTCTTTCAATATCCACATTAACGATATCAGAAGTGAATTGCATCAGCAAATTGTTATTACAGGCACCGCCATCAACCTTGAGAATGGATAATCTTTCGCCCAAATCTTCTGAAAACGCATCGAACATATCACGCGTCTGATATCCTAATGACTCTAGCACGGCTCTGATAATATTGTTTTTGGTTGTCCCGCGTTCGATACCTACAATGGCAGCACGTGCGTAAGAGTTCCAGTAAGGTGCACATAAACCGGTAAATGCGGGAACAAAGTATACGCCGCAATTGCTGACTTTTTTCGTTTTTAAGGCAAAGTACTCAGAGTCAGGCGATTCATCAAGCATATCCATTTCATCACGTAACCATTGAATCGCTGAACCAGCTGAAAAAGCAACCGCTTCCAATAAATACTCGACCTTGCCATTAATTCCCCAACCAATCGTTGTTGTTAAACCGTTGTTTGACAAGAATGGCTTATCCCCAATATTTACAGTCATAACTCCAGCCGTACCATAAGTGAATTTTGCCATACCTTTTTTGAAACAACATTGACCAAATGTTGCTGCCTGTTGATCGCCAGCATCACCGGTTATTGGGATTGCCCGTTTGAATATCTTTGCTGTCACGCCAAAATGTCCGCTGCTTTCTTGAACTTTTGGCAACATGCTTGCTGGTACATTAAAGACCTCTAACAACTCTTCATCCCATTTCAGGTCATGAATGTTATACATCAGTGTCCGAGATGCATTACTGTAGTCAGTGGCATGGGTTTTTCCGCCGGTAAGTTTCCACATGATCCAGGTGTCAACGTTTCCAAAAAGAAGATCACCTTTTTCGGCTCTTTCTCTTGCCCCTTCGACGTTATCGAGTATCCATTTAACTTTTGTGCCAGAAAAATACGAATCGATCATCAATCCCGTTTTATTTCTTACTTTTGCTTCTATTTCCGGATCTTCCGCTTTTAGTTGATCACAGTATTCTGCGGTTCTTCTGTCCTGCCATACAATTGCGTTGTATACAGGTTCGCCCGTATTCTTGTCCCAGACAATCGATGTTTCGCGTTGATTGGTGATCCCAATTGCCACGATCTCATCTTCATTGATGTTCGATTTAGCCATTGCTTTTTCAATGACTTCACCCGTTACCGCCCACATTTCCATAGGGTCTTGTTCAACCCAACCTGAATCTGGATAAAATTGTGCGAATTCTTTTGCATACACACTGACGATGTCCCCATCATGATTAAAGAAAATTGCTCGAATACTGGTAGTCCCCTGGTCAATACTTAAAATATACTCCTTCATCCGTTTATACCGCCTTTTCTTTTATTAAAAAATGCATTGGTTAGCATTTTTTTTTACTATAATCACTTTGTTAAACGTTTTCTTTTTTATTTAACGTTAGTTCAACTCTTTGTATCGATAGTGATATATTAATACACTAAAATTCTCGCTAATTCTCCAGCTGTTATACCTGAAATGAAGTCGTTTACTCTAGTGTAGCTGAGGACTTCCAATAATTCTGATTCTTTTAGTATCTTTCCTTTTAAAAATTTTTCCAATTGGCAGATGCTCTGCGTTCCTGAGAATTCACCGGTAATGGAAACCGAATCGATGATTCCCTGCTGTAAAACCCGCATCGAGACTGTCAGGCACCCACATTGGAAATTTCGAGTTTTCTGCACTTCATAGCGTGGCGACTTACCATAATTCCAATCCCATGTCGAATATTTTTTTTCCTGCAGTTGCTTGATCGCTTCAAAATCTTTCTTGGTCAAACGAAACGGAAATGGGTTATTCTTTTTTATAATACTGGTCATCAAACAATTACGAAATTGCTCCATAGTGATTGGTTGAGGTAAATGATCAACGATATTGGTAATGTGGCTGCTCACTGACTTAACACCTTTAGCTTCAATTTTGTCCTCATTGACCATCAGTGCTTGCCGTAAAAAATCTAAATCTGAATTAAATAGCAGTGTTCCATGGTGTAATGCCCGGCCATTTTTGACTGTCTGAGCCGTGCCTGAAAATTTACATCCCGCAATGACCAGGTCGTTGCGATCATTGCACTGCGCTTTGACCCCAAAATGATCAAGGGCACGAATGATCGGAAGGGCAAACTGCGAAAAGTCAACCGTTTTACCATTTTTGCAGTTCTGAATAAACGAATAGTTTAAATTTCCCAAATCATGATAAACCGTACCACCGCCGGTATTACGCCGCGCCACCTTGGTATTTTTTTCCCTGATAAAATCGATATTGATTTCTCTGACGGCGTTCTGATTACGTCCAATTACAATGGTGTTGTCATTTTGCCATAGCATGAAAAACGGCTCTCGCAATAAAACGTTGGAAAAGATATGTTCTTCCAATGCCAGGTTAAAATATGGATCTGTCGATTCACTATAATAAAAGAGCATAATCAGCCCACCCCATTCGTTTCAAACCTTTGTTACCGATCATAATGATGAATATTGCATGCCCTTTTCAGGCACTGCAATACTCACTTTCTACTAAATTGTCGTCATCCTTAATTAAATATGAATAGCCTGTCCCACTACCGCATGCGCTGCTTCCATCATCGCTTCTGATACCGATGGGTGGGGATGGACAACCTGGGCAATCTCTGCTGCGGTAAATTCAAGATCAATATAAGCAGTCGCGGCACTGATTAATTCCGTCACGTGGGCTCCGACAAGATGGGTTCCCAGTATCTCACCATATTTTTTGTCGGCAACAATCTTTACAAAACCCGTTGTTTCATTCATTGCTACGGATTTCCCATTTGCTGCCAACGGGAATGTTCCCACCTTGACATCATAGCCTGCTTCTTTGGCCTGTTCTTCGGTTAATCCAACACTGGCTACTTCGGGATAAGTATAGGTACATCTTGGCATATTTGAATAATTAAATTGCTTAACTGGTTTCCCCAGAATTGCGTGAACAGCCGCCAATGCCTGAGTTGACGCAACATGAGCCAGGGCCAGTTTTCCAGTCATATCGCCAATGGCGTAAATGGTCGGACAGGTTGTCAGTAAATGATCATCTACCTGTACTAATCCCCGCTCGGTCAGTTTCACGCCTGCTGCTTCCAGGCCAATATTCTCAACATTTGCCCGAACCCCAGCCGAAACAAGAATTTTATCACATGGGATTGACTCGGTTTTTCCTTTTTTCTCAATAACAAGGTTGAAACCATTTCCTTCAGCAGCTACAGAAACAACTTTACTATCAACTTTTACTTTTATGTCACGTTTTTTGAATGCTCTTTGAATTTCTTTTGAAACATCGGCATCTTCGTTTGGCAAAGCTCGAGGCAGCATTTCAACAACGGTTACCGCAGCCCCATAACTGGCCCAGATACTGGCAAATTCCATACCGATCGCCCCCGCTCCGACGACCACAAATCGCTCTCCCGGTTTGACTTCGCTCAATTCAAGGGCTTCTCGCGAGGTCATAATGTTAGGATTACTGTAATCAAATTGGGGAATTTTAAAGGCGCGAGCTCCGGTAGCAAGAATGATATTTTTTGTTTCGAAAATTTCACCAGTCGGCATCACTTTCACCCTGGTTCCAGTAATTAAACTTCCTTCACCCGGTATCACCGTCACGTTATTTTTTTTCATCAAACTTTTAATGCCCATGGTCAGTTTGCCACTCACTTCGCGACTGCGTTTCTGAGCCACTGAATAATCAGCTTTTATTTCATTGGTATTCAGACTGATTCCATATTTATTGGCTTCTTTTACCGTTCGGAGGATTTCGGCGTTTTGAACCAGTGCTTTTGTCGGTATACAGCCCCAATTTAAACAAACCCCTCCCAGATCGGCTTTTTCAACGAGTGCGGTGTGAAGGCCATGCTGGGCAGCATAAATTGCTGCCACATATCCCCCCGGACCGCCGCCGATAACAATTAGATCAAATTTATTCATCATTTATCTCCTGTTATGAATCATGCGTCAAGTTTAGCTCGCCCTGAACCGCTTACGGTTGTCTACATTAAGATTTTCATCGGGTCTTCTAACAGTTTTCCGATATAGGATACAAACTGTGCGGCATAATCCCCATCAACAATACGGTGATCAAAACTCAAAGTAATATTCATCATTGGACGGATGACGATTTCATCATCAATGACAACGGCTGACTTAATCGTTGCTGCTAACGCCAGAATCCCACATTCAGGCGGGTTAATCACTGCCCGAAAACTTGAAATTCCACGAGCACCAAGATTACTGATCGTAAACGTTCCCCCCGACAAGTCCCCTTGACTATTCGCTTGTTCTTTGGTACGGCTAACCAGGCCGGCAAATTCTTTTGCCAGTTCAACCACCCCTTTAGCGGCAACATTTTTAAGAACCGGCACCATCAAGCCTCGATCGGTGTTAACCGCAACGCCAATGTTGATATCTTCCATTTCGTAAATTTCCGTGCCATCAGCGGCCAGCTGCGTGTTCATCAAGGGGTATTCCTGTAAAGCCCGGGAACAGGCTTTGGCCACCATCTCATTGAAACCGACCTTGATATCGGCGATTTCATTCACCCGTTTGCGCCACTCAATGGCTTTGCTCATATCAACTGCCACCGTGAGAGCTGCCCATGGTTTTGTTACCACACTTTCAGTCAGCCGATTACCAATTTTTCGGCGCATGCCGTCATAAGGAGTTATTTTTCTGATTCCAGTTGCCGGCACAACCGTTGTTGCCGCTACGGCTGGTATGGCAATTGTTGGCGACTCTGAAATTACTTCTGGTTCATTTTCGTAAGCAAGAATATCAGACTTTGTGACGCGGATCCCCGTATATTTAACTTTAGCCAGATTGATCCCCAAATCTTTGGCCATTTTTTTAGCTAATGGTGAAACCGGAACCCGGTCTGTTGAGGCTGTTTCTGTCACCTCAGCTGATTGAACTGGTGCAATATCCACCGTTTCTATTGGTGCTGCCACAGCTCCGCCGCCACTAATTTCAGCGAGTAGACTATCAATATTTTCACCGGGAGCACCGACAATTGCCAGTGGTTTATGGCATTCGACGTTATCGCCCACTTGGGCAATAATTTTTAAAACGGTGCCCGTCTGGTCGGCCGGAATGTCCTGAACGTCTTTATCTGTTTCTGCAGCCAAAGCCATTTCACCAAATTTAACTTCGTCACCCTCGTTTACATACCATTCCGTGACCGTACCGTCAGTCATGTTAACGCCGATCTTTGGCATATTCATTAATTTTGCCATAATAAACACTCCTTCACAATTTATTCAAATGTTTTCCGTACTGCTGCGATAATATCTTCTTTTTTAGGTGTGCACATCGCTTCCAGACCTTCATTGTATGCTACTGGAGAGTTCTTGCTGCCAAGACGCTGAGGTGGTGCATCCAATAAATCAAAACCACGGTCAATGATTTCACCGACAATTTCGCCAGCAATAGATCCGCGAAGTGGTGCTTCGGTCACAACAACAACACGACTTGTCTTCTTGATCGATTCCATCACGGTATCATAATCCAACGGCAACAGCGATCGCAAATCGATGACTTCACAACTGATTCCATCTTTTTCTAATTCTTTAGCTGCTTCTTCTGCCACATAGGTCATATAGGAATATGCCACAATCGTGCAGTCGGTTCCCGTTTTGCGAATCGCTGCTTTTCCGATTGGAACCAGATATTCACCATCTGGAACTTCACCTTTTACTGAATAATTACGTTTATGTTCAAAGCAGATAACCGGTCCGTTATCACGAATGGCCGATTTAAGCATCCCTTTCATATCGTAGGGGGTAGACGGCGTTATGACCTTTAAGCCCGGTACATGGACAAACCAGTTTTCGTTGTTCTGTGAATGCTGAGCAGCGACGCCACCACCGACACCAAAAGGCGCCCGGATAACAATCGGCACGTTTGCCTGTCCGCCGAACATATAACATGTTTTTGCCGCCGTGTTGACAATGTTATCCATTGGCAGCGTGATCCAGTCGGCATATAATATTTCAACTAACGGACGCATCCCGGCAATCGCCGCGCCAACACCAAGACCCGTGAATGCGGCTTCTGAAATAGGGGTATCGATGACCCGTTTTTCGCCGTATTCATTCATTAGACCTTTTGTTATACCAAATGGATTTCCGCGCAGTCCTACATCGCAACCCATGATAAATACGTTTTCATCCAGGGCCATTTCTTCCCTTAATGCCTGAGTAATAGATTCTCTAAGTGTAATGATTGACATAATCTTTATCTCCTAATCTTCGTTTTAATAAGCTCACTAATTAATACAGTGTCTACTTGATAACTTCGCCATCAGTGTAAATGTAATCATAGAAAGTATCAGGAGAGGGTTCATGGCATTGCGTATCTGCGTATTCGATGGACGCCTCGACCTTTTTCATTGCTTCTGCTTCAATCGCTTCCAGTTCTTCCGGTGTGGCAAGCTTGTTTTTTACCATAAATTCGCCCATTCGTTTAATCGGTTCAATTTCCCAGTATTTATCACATACTGTCATATCACGGTACCAGCTATCATCAGTTGCATGATGTCCCAACATTCGCATCGTTTTACATTCAATAAAGGTCGGTCCTTCGCCCGCGCGGGCACGCTCAATGGCGGCTTTTGCGGTTTCCCAGATTTGATAAATATTATAACCATCACAGCGATAGCTGGGTATGCCAAAGCCTGTGCCCCGTTTGTAAAGATCAGGTTCACCGGTTATCCGGGCATAATCGGTAGCAATTGCCCATTGGTTGTTTTCGCAGACAAAAATCACCGGGAGTTTCCAGGCCGCGGCCATGTTCATCGATTCCGAAACGGAACCGGCATTGGCACCGCCATCGCCAAAGAACACAACGGTTACATCATCTGTTCCTTTGATCCAACTTTTTAACGCGCTGCCAACTGCTGGTGCTACTGCCGCTCCAACAATACCACTGGCACCAAGCATCCCAATGCTCATATCGCTGATGTGCATTGAACCACCACGACCCTTGTTATAACCTTCTTCTTTGCCAAACAATTCAGCCATCATCTTATTGATATTGCCACCTTTAGCAATTAAATGACCGTGGCCACGATGGGTAGAACCAACATAGTCTTCTTTTTTCAATTGCGTAATAATAGCGGTAGCTATCGCTTCCTCAGTAATATAAGGATGATAGTATCCGTGAACCTTATTCGCCATCCAAAGTGGCTTCACTGCTTCCTCAAACTTACGCATGAGCCACATGATACTATACATTCTGATTTGCTCGTCGCGATCCAGTCCTTCTGGACTATACATTTCTGCATAAGCATCAAATTCTTTTTTGAGTTCTTCAATACATTTGGAATCTTTCATTATTATTCTCCTCGTATTTTAATCATCGTTCACCAGTTTAATCATCAATAACTTGGCAGCAGACATTATTTTATTAATTCTGTTAGTCCCTCAGACTAAAGAATTGGATGTGTTGCTTCACTACTTTTTTCAATCCTTCTTTGGTAAAGGCATCCAGTTTAAGCGGATCATTCTGGTCAGGATTCATTTTTGTGTAGGTTACCATCCCCTGACAATATGCAATTTTAATTGCCGTTGAAATATTAACCTTTGAAGCCCCTAACGCAATCAGTTTATGAAACATTTCATCGGTTAATCCGGTACCGCCATGAAGCACCAATGGGCAGGATGAGAATTGATTGATTTCATCAAATAGATCATAATCGATATTGATTTCACCGGTGTAGACGCCGTGAGCCGTTCCCACGGCTGGCGCGAAAGCATCGATTCCGGTTTCTTTTAAAAAAATATGGCAATCTTCCGGCCGCGCATGGGCAGAATTTCCGGCTATTACCACAATATCATCTTCAACGCCGACAATAGCACCCAATTCACCTTCAACTGTCACCTTTTTATTTTTTGCATATGTTACAATTTCTTTGGTGTTTTTAATATTTTCTTCCAAAGTCAACTGCGAACCGTCATACATCACCGATGACCAGCCGCCATCAATGCAGGCTTTTGTAAATTCAACATCTGTCGAATGATCCAGATGGATCGCCACGTTCACCGTTGCATTCTCAGCGATTGGTTTTAAAAAACTCATCATTTCTTTGATCCCAAAAGCTTTTACCGTTTTTACCGATGTTTGAATGATAATCGGTTGTCCAAGTTCCTCAGCCGCTTCAACTGCCGCCTTCGCAGTAAGGTAATTAACGATATTAAACGCCCCAACTGCATAATGATTCTTTCTTGCGTCGCCAAGAATTGCTTCCATATTCACATAACTCATGATCATCACCTCTTTTCAAATAAATTTTCACGACATCATACATGAATATAATGGGTCATGACCACCTAGAACGAGCATAACATACTCCGTTTGAAAAATATATCATCTCTAATAACTTTTATTATTTTTGTCCATTAGCGGCATTCATAAATCGACGTTGATACGATACAACTTGATTGCAGGAAGTAAACCTTGCCAGGTATTTTGGCTCCGCCGTAACAACAACGCGGTGAACAAGGTCTTCAAATTCTTTTTCAACCAACAATTTGTCAATGTCCGGATAATTTAATTCACCTTCCATACTACAGATAATGAGTCTTGTGTCATCCAAATTCGTGTTTTTAAAAAGTCTTAAATTATGTCGCACACTATCTAATCCATCTGAGCCTTCAGGATCATCAAAGTGACGATATTTTAACATGTCTTCAGCCATTTTCTTAACCATCAGCAAGTCCATTTGAGTCTGATCCATATTCAGATAATCTTTTTCTAAAAACATATTCTGGATATTTTTTATAAATTTCAGATCACCCGTTGCGTTAAATTGCTTTAAATTCAGCGCCATGCTTTCTGATTGCATTAAGCGATGCCGAATGAAGCTGTTTACGAAATATGGTTTTGCCTGTAACGCTAGCGCCGTCTGATAGGGTTCAAACATCAACGTAAAGTTCACCCTAAAACCATGTTCTTTGAGCATCAATGCCAGATTATGACCTCGGAAAGCGCCTTCCGTTGTCACATCCGTGAATGATTTGCCAAGCTTTTTATTTCCCGAAAGAAGTTCTGAAACGTTTACATTTGTGATCGGTCCAGTGTGTGGAACTTTTATAACCACTCGATATTCGGAAAGCATTTCCCTGAATTTCTCGGCTTCTTCCAGAAGCTCAGTATCCGACTTACCAAACGGATCATTGAGTTCAACACTGATGTCTGCTCCCGGTCCCAAGATCCGCCCGATTTCCTCCATTACTTCATCCCGTGTTTTGTATTGATTACCAATATTAGCCTTCGGGTTGTTGATAAACAAATCGTAGATAATACCAGGATTACACGTTAGATTAGCAATCATTTTACTGATCGGTTTTACCTCGTATGGGTTGGCAGAATCAGCTGAAAAAAGTACATTGGTTGGTCGTTTTTTGCCATTTTTATCATAAGAAATATCGCGGATCAAATCAGCTCTCAAGATCCCATTAGATTCCAGCCGATATTCTACCCGAAATCCCTCGGGGGTCTCATTTTCCGGCGTTCTAAATGTCGAAATAACTTTACTGAATTCCTTGGTTACGCCAATTTTTTTTACATGTTTCTTTAAAAAATCATATTCTCCTAAAGGCAAATCAAAATCAAGGACGCGATTAACATCGCTCTTTTGATCATCAATTAGTGAAACATCATCATTCAATAAGGTATTCAAGGTACAACTGACAGTCTTCATTATTTTTCTCCTCTAAATTTATTGTTATTATTTTTGAATCACATTTAAAATCCGGTCTACGACCTTTTCCCAGGTAAGACCGTAGGCATCCAGTAATTCGCGGTAGGGGCCGGTATTAATGGAGCCATCGGTAATACCAACAATATGAATCGAATTACCCTGTTTAACTGGACCCAATACTTCCATTACAGCACTGCCAAAACCGCCGATTTGCGAATGCTCTTCTAATGTAAATAAATATTTTGCGTCTTTATATGCGTCATATAGGAGCTCAGTATCCAATGGTTTTACCGTTGTAAAATTCAGAACTTTTACGCCATATCCCATTTCATCCAAGATTTTTCCCGTCATTAGACCATCAACCGTCAATGTTCCCGAAACTGCGATCACAATCTCATCTCCAGTATTCATTAACACTTCGCCTTTTCCCAATTTGAAATTGCGTTGCGACACTTCTAACGGTTCTGCCATCGGGTGGCGCGGCATTCTGATATAAACGGGCCCCCTGTGTTTAACTGCTTCCCGTAATGACATTTCGACTTCATATCCGTCACCGGGATTTAAGACCACCATGTTCGGTATGACGCGCATCAGTGCCAAATCTTCAATCGCCTGATGGGTTGATCCCAGTGCTGAATGTGACAAGCCGCTGCTGGAACCGATTACTTTTACATTCATATTAGCATAACCTAAATCGTTACGAACCTGCTCAAAAGCACGCATTGAGATGAACGGTGCAATCGCTGAGACAACCGGAATAGAACCACCTTCAGCTAACCCGGCACAAACACCAATGGCATTCTGTTCGTTGATCCCGACCTCTAAATATTGATGTGGCAACGCCTGCTTGAAGGGGTTCATACCCGATCCTGCTCCTGAATCACAAGACACCGCCAGAATACTCTCATTCTCTCTACCCAGTTCTAACAATACTTCCCCAAATACATCCCGTGGATTTCGCTGTTTAACTGTCATTTTATCCATCCTTTATCATTTGCATATCGTTCAAGCGCGTCCAGTGCATCTTTTGATTCCTGCGCATTTTTACCAGGATTCCAATGGTGATATTTCACATTTCCCTCAGCAAAAGGCATCCCTTTACTTTTAATGGTGTTTGTGATCACCATACTTGGCTTCCCTTTTTGAAAAGGGATCGCTTGAAAGGTATTTGAAAGCTCCTCAATATTATGGCCATCGATAACTTTAACCGACCACCCAAATGCAGAATACTTTTCCCTCAAATCACGGGTGTCTAAAACATCGCGGGTACTGCCATTAATTTGAAGACCGTTTCGATCAATGATACCAACTAGGTTGTCCAGGCCGTGATGACTTGCAAACATTGCCGCTTCCCAATTAGATCCTTCACCTTGTTCGCCATCCCCCATCAGAACAAAAACACGATTTTTTTCACCTTTAAGTTTTGCATTTAGAGCCATCCCAGCACCAATTGGCAAACCGTGTCCCAATGCACCAGAGCTAAAATCAACGCCATTGAATTTCTTCATGTCGGGATGACCGGGTACTTTTGATCCTAACTGATTGTATGTTTCCAAGACATCAGCTTTTTCAAATCCCTTTTCAATCAGGGTTCCATAAAGTGCCAGACATTTGTGACCCGCGCTGAGAACAAACCGATCACGACCGGACCATTTGGGCTCATCAACTTTGACATCCATAATATCAAAATACAAGGTCGCCAGAATATCCGTGCAAGACAATGATGGGCCAGCATGACCATCACCATTATTAATTACCGTGTTAACAATGTGTTTCCGAATATCAAATGCTTTTCTTTCGATGGTTTCTATTTGCATTGAACTCTCCTTAAATATTTATGTATAGCTCATACAAAAACAACAAACATTTTTGCAATTAACTAATACCTGTAATAATCGAGACAATTTTTCTTTAAAACGAAATTTTTCAAGATTAGGTCGAATAGCCTTGTCACATCAGTAGTGGTCATGACCAGTCCTTATATGTAGTATAGCATGGTTTGCTCTTTTGTCAATTTATTTTTCAAAAATGCTTGACTTTTATTTTTCAGTTATTGTTTCCTACATCTAAAGTACTTACGGGAAATTTTGATTTACAAGTTGATTCTGTCCAAAGATGAAAAGTCAAATCAAATCACACCAAACACTTTTAACGCAAATTTTTATAAATATTCAAAAATACTATGTCAAGTTTTGACAGAACAGGATATAATGTATTAAAGACAAATATCAACAAATCTTAGGAGGATACGAAATGGGCTTAAGATACTCGAGTAAAGTAATCGATGGAAAACTAAATATTAGAAATGATTATATCCAAACCGAGGGCGGTGATTTTCAGAAGCTGACAAAAAACTGGATTATAAAGGCCTACGAAAAAGCACAAGAACTTAATGACCTTGAATCAATGGAAAAACTGGAGCAACTAAAAATTGATATCTGGATTCCAGGGGAAAACAATGAGCTGGGAAAAAACGTGAGTTGGAGCTTAAAAGATGAGTTATAAATAATTCACGATCTGCTCTAAGCTTAGAATTATTTTTAATCAAACTAGTTTAACTCTCCATTAATTGGGTATTTTATTAAGATATAAATACTTAATAGGAGGGTTTTTTTATGAGACAAATTATGGGGATTCAGGTTGGTAATCGCGAAAGCGAAGCATTGAAGGTACAGGAATTGTTAACCAAAAATGGATGTATTATTAAAACACGTCTTGGTTTGCATGAATCTTCTGAAGAATTGTGCAGTATAACCGGACTGATTATTTTGGAGTTCTTGCCCGACAAGGAAGACGACATCGCCGTTATGGAAAAAGAATTAGCTGCCCTTAATACAATTGTAGTCAAAAAAATGGTTTTCTAGAACTCAAAAAAAGTTACTCAATTATGACTACAATTGGGTAACTTTCTTTGAAATAGAAGGAGTTGAAATGATCGACTTTAAAGCTTCACGCTTCATCATTACTGACAAAAAAAGCACTCTCATGATTCAGAAGAGTATCCAAGCTATGCTAAATGATCAGGAACAGGTGGTAGAATTTTATGTAGCGGATCGATTCCCTTTCCCTTCTGAGGTATTGTTTACCTCTAAACGGATTATTATTTGTACCTATGAAGATCCTGAGCTTCCAATTTTCACTTTTCTACCCTACTCAAAGTTTATTGCTTTTTCTGTAAAAAACTCAAATAATTATGATTTGGAAAATGAATTAGAATTATATAATTACTTTGTTGATAAAATTTCCTTCGAATTTCCAGGTAACTACAACTTAAGCCTCATTATTAAATTAATCGGCAATGCAATCGGTTAGGGTGTTGTGCTGCACCCTAACGTGATTTTTTCATCCGTAAGTACCACAAAAATATGGCGTATAGCAAGTTTGATCTACCAAACCTGCTATACGCCATCTACTTGAGCTACATACTATTTACTTGACATATAAAAGTGCTTTCACGATAATGCAAAGGCATATAATTTAATATTTTTTGACACTTGATCAATAAACTTTGGAGGTTTTATTCCTGCACAGCTTCTAACTCATCTTCTGTGACTGTATCTTCTAATCGCATTTCATTTATCAGCAATACAATTTTATCCGCTTCAATTTCTGATTCAATGCCTTTGGGATAATTAATATCGCCAACACAGATTTTGTCGTTTAAATTAAGATCCGTTACATCGATTTCAAGATAATCCGGTATATCCTGTGGCAATCCTGTCACAAGAATTTTGTCCATTTGCTGCACAAAATTTAGTTCTCTTAATTCGATTGCTTCCCTGCCGATTATTTTAATATTAAGATCAAACTTAATGGGTTCGGTAATCGATACCTCCTGAAAAACAACATTTAAAATTTCACCTTTAATTGGCGCATGTTGAATTTCTTTTATCATTGCAGCATATGATTCCTGCCCCTCAAGATCAAGCGTAAATAAATAATTCTTCCCATATTTATGAATGTTTTTTACTAATTCATCTTTACTTATTTTTACTGAAACGGATTCCAGACCTTTTCGATTGATCGCACCGGGAATATAACCAATTTTCCTTAGTTTTTTTCCTGCACTGCCACTCATTTTTTCTCTTTTTTCTATTGCAATTGTTACTTTTTCGTTCATATTATTTTCTCCTTTTAATAAACTCTCACATCGTATTGTTCGTATTGTCTTATTTGATAACTATCAATTAAGATCCTGCCAAATTATTCATATTAATGTATTTCTACTACGTTCTTTTAATTATACCAAACATATGAATCAATATCAAGTTTTTTAAGAAAAAAGCAACAGTACGCTAACAATGCCCTGCTCATGGGCTTCCCAAAGATGCCACCGACCAATAAAGCAGGTATCAAACTCTCCCTGAAACAGGTATTCTAGAACATACGAAGGAAGACAGACGTAAAATCCAGTTCAGAAAAACCCATTATCTTATTACATTTTATTATATCAGACGTTGGCTGAATTTTTCGTCAACTTCTTTTTATCAGAAGCTACAGAATGTGTTGTTGTAAAGTCTCAGCTGAATTTTGAGCCGGGAAAATTGAGTAAATAGCATTCAAGCACAAAATTAAAATAAGCGTTCTAATGAATAATTTTTTATATAAATCAAATTATACAATCTATCCCCCTTCTTATTTTTTCGACAGCTTCTATCGCATTGTAAGAACTCCTGACTAGAGATGAACTTGCTACAAACTTTATTCCTTTACTTTCTCCTATTTCTCTATAAGCATCAAATTTTTCCTGCGTAATGTATTCTTTAACACCGATGTGTTTTTTACTTGGTCTTAAATATTGTCCGATTGTTAAGATATCACAATTTATTTCGACTAAATGGTCCATTACTTTGTACACTTCTTTTTCAGTTTCTCCCAGCCCAACCATAATTCCAGTTTTACTTATAATATTTGGCGCCTCATCTTTTATATGTTTTAGTAAAATCAATGATCTAAAATACTGAGCACTTGGTCTTACCGAGTGATATAGAGATGGAACTGTTTCAAGATTATGATTAATTACATCCGGCTCTGCTAGTATTATTTTTTCGATATCTCTCATGTTTCCCTGAAGATCTGGTATCAATACTTCAATTGTCGAATCAGGCATAACTCTTTTTACTGCACTAATGGTTTTAGCAAAATGCAATGCCCCGCCATCTTCTAGATCATCACGGGTTACTGAAGTTATTACAATGTGTTTTAGACCAATTTCTTTTACAGCCGCTGCAACATTTTCTGGTTCAGCTAGATCCAATGGTGAAGGCTTTCCAGTAAAAACTGCACAATATCTGCAGTTCCGTGTACAAATATTGCCCATAATCATAAATGTTGCAGTCTTTTTCTTGTAACATTCTCCCATATTTGGACAAGCGGCCTCATTGCATACGGTATTCAGGGACAAATCGGTTAATATTTTATTCATTTTTGAAATTGATTCCATATCATAACTTCGTCTTAATACTACTGGTAACTTTTCTTTCATTTTTTACACTTATATAATGAGAATTTAAACTTCTCCCTATATATTCCTTATTTATTCAATTAAGACTTTTTTTAAAAGCCCATAAAATCTCAACCTAGGATTAAACAGTTTCAAACTTTGTGAATACTTCTTTTATGAACATCATGCAATGCTTCCATGATTCCTTCACACAATGTCGGATGCGGAAAAATTGACTGGCCAACCTGTTTCGCTGTTAATCCAAGATCAATCGCTAATGTTAATACTTGAAGCATATCGGTTCCATGTGCTCCGACAATCTCTCCACCGATGATTTCATCTTTTTGATTCACAATAACCTTTACAAAACCCGTCGTTTTGTCTGAAGCTTTCGCCTTACCAAGTCCGGCAAAATTATATGAACCGATTGTATAAAGAATGCTCTGATTTTTAGCCTGCTCTTCTGTCATTCCCACACATGCAATCTCCGGATCAGTGTATACGCAACGAGGAACCGCTTTATAATTGATCTCGATACCATCTCCGCAGATATCATCTACCGCGGTTAATGCTTCTTTTGACGCGACATGTGCTAATTGTGGAGAATTAACAATATCACCAATGGCATAGATACCCTCAACACTGGTGCGCATCTTTTTATCCACTTCAATCAACCCACGTTCCGATACCAAAATATCTGTATTTTCAAGTCCTAAATCAACCGTAAATGGCTGTCTGCCGATTGAAATCAATAGCTTTTCTGCTTCAATTGCTACGCCATCTTGAAGTATTACTTGAACCCCCGACTCCGTTACATTTACTGATTCAACCTTTTTCTTTGTGATGACTTTGATCTTTTCTTTTTTAAATTGACGTTCCAGCTGTTTAGTAACATCATCGTCTTCGAAAGGCAGTAAATGTTCCATTAATTCGACAATCGTAACCTCAGTTCCCATCCGTTTCAAAAATTGACCAATTTCACAACCGATAACTCCACCGCCAACAATAATAATTGATTTCGGCTGTTCATCCAGTTCCAGAATTTCATCACTCGTTACAACACTGTTTTTGTTATAATTTAAGAATGATGGTTTACTCGGTACTGAACCCGTTGCCAGAATAATTTTATCAGTTGAAATTTCTTCTCGTGCCCCATCAGTTTTATGAACAATGACTGTGTTATTATTCTTAAGCTGACCAATGCCATTAATAATATTGACACCATTGGCCTTCATTAAATAATCGATCCCATTGATCAAGCCGTTCACTACCGCATTTTTCCGATCAAATGCATATCCGAAATTATTACTGACTGCTTGTGTTTCTATTCCAAAAACTGAAGCTTTCTTTACCGTTGCTAAAGTATCCGTCACAGCTAGTAGTGCTTTTGTCGGTATACAACCTTTGTTTAAACAGGTTCCTCCCAATTTTTCCTTTTCAATGAGGATAACCTCACATCCACGTTTAGCGGCATAAATTGCTGCTTCATAACCTCCGGGGCCAGCTCCAATCACTACAACTTTCATTATTTCTCCTCTTTAAGTCAAGCACCAATTTTAGGATACTTGCATATTATTTTTAATCAAATAGTTCGAGTAACTTACTTATCTTCAAGTCCCATTTCTACTTCCGTTACCTTTCCTCTGACCAGTTCCTCGGATAAAAACATCTGCCCACAGATGGGACAGGTTGGGACCTTAGTACTGAAATTAAAGCCCAGATATGAAAAATTATTTGTGTGCATTTCTAGCGGGACATTGCATTTCAGACAAATCAATGTCGAAATTTTTTCAATTGCACTCATCGGCTGTCCTCCTCTATAATGAGGCGGTGACTATAAACAGTTTCCAGCCTGATCCCATCTCTTTCAGGCTTGTACATTACCCAAAAAGTGATGTTTCCATCCTGGTGATGACCTACAAAATTGCCTGCTGACATATCCATGATCTTTTTCCCTGTTGACTCGCAATATTCGATCGTTCTCTGAACATCTTCCATCAGAATGAAATTTCTGTCCATTTTGTCATAAACTTCTGGAGCAATGAATACCTTGATATTCTTCTTGATCTGCTTATCTTCGGGCTTTATCTTTATTGCTTCTTTCTCTATCTGAAGCACCTTTTTTAGCTTAATTCGGTTTTCTCTGCGCTGAGTCAGTGTCGGCGGCTTTCTGGCTGCTCTGGCCTCGATATCATTGCCGAATAGCAGATCAAGAATGTGAACTGCTGATTTGCCAGCTGCTGCAAAAGTATCTCGACAATTGATACAGTAGGTAACATAATCATTCGATGTCGCTTTCACCCGGATATTCACAATTTTATCAAAAAGGGACCGGTTTACAGCCTGAATCTGTCCACCGTATCCGCAACACTGAGCCCACTCTGAACTGTAGGGCATTTCCTCCAGCTCGTAGCCTGAATTTTTCAGAATAATTCTTATACTATTCTGGGCTTCAGGATCATAACGACTGGCACAGGGGTCAAATACGGTCATCTTTTTACATGCAGCGATTTTTCTGTTTGCACCGTTTTCTTTCTCTGCCATCACACGCCAAAGTGACTGCACCTGAATTTCGGGAAGATATTTCCCGAACATTTTTCTGCAGGATGGACAGGCCAGGATTACTTCCGGTCTGCCCTGATCTTCCCAAATATTTTTGATTCCATCAATCACTACCGAATGTTCTTTTTCTCTACCTGCCCATTCGGCCGGAGCACCACAGCATCCGATCATCATTGCGGGTTCGTCCTCAAGATGCTTTTTTAGATAGGTATAGGCATTTATGACATAATCCGGATCAGAGCCTCCCAGCTGACACCCTGGAAAAAAAAGATAGCTGCTTTTATCACCGCCATTGGCATTTATCGTCATAAAGGCTGCTTCCGAGTTGGAAAATTCCATGTCCCTCATCCAAAAATCGTGAAAAGCCGGTGGCAGTTTTCCTCCTTTATGAAGAGTTCTTCGACTGGACATAAACAGTTCTTCAAAATCAAGGTTTTCCGGACATACCTCTTTGCACAAACCACAGCCATTACATGAGTTGATCTCCCGGGAAGCAACATTTGTTGTGAACGCTTTCACGATGTTCATCGAAGCCTCAACGTCATCGATGAGTTTTTTAGGATCTTTTTCAAAAAACGACAGCATCTCACAGGATGTCATACACATATCGCACCCGCATTGGAGACATCTCTTTGCTTCTGCAATCGCTTCCTGCTCAGTATATGATTCAAGATTTCCAGGCACTATCCGCTCTTCCATCACTACTCCGCTAATATCCACACTCAGTCGTGATGGAACTACCTCATCACAGCCCGCAGCCCCGCCCATTGTTCCAATCTTGAGATAGGATTCAATGGATTGCGCTGCACGAATCCCTTCCCGTATGGAAATCAAAACAGGACTTCCGATTCCCTGCATTGCACTTTTGCTGCCAAAAACACCATTCATCAGTGTTCCCAGAGAAACCGGGTCAAATCCTTCATCTAAACCAAAAGCATTGCCCCCCCGTCCCGTTGCAATGTAAAGAGCATCAAATTCAATTTCATCAAAAGTGCTTATTCTTGTGTCTAAATATAATTTGATGCCGTCTTCCTTGATGATTTGTCCTAATTCTTTTTCAATAATCGAGATCGGTATTAGACCTTTTGATTTCCTTAAGTTTCCTCCTAAGCCATGTTTTTCTTCATAAAGATGAACATCGTAACCTTTTCTAGCCAGTTTGACGGCACAGCTCAGTCCCCCAAGTCCCCCACCGATAACGGCAATACATTTTTTCTTTCGGGAGATATAATATCCTGTACTTTTTTTTGTGGCAGTGTAATCACAGCAAGCTTTCTCAAGCATTTTTACCGATACTGCTTGATCTATTTTTTTTCTTAAACAGACAGTTTTACAGGGTTCGTCACAAAGTCTACTAACGATTTCCGGAAAGAGCACCTGATTTCTGTAATATTTATATGCCCCCTTGAAATCTCCTGAAGTAATCCTAGCTATCATTTTTTTTACATCAACACCGAGGGGGCACTGGTTAGTACAAAATACCGGCTCATCTCTGGTGCATTTTTCTTTTAAATTTTCGAGTTTCGTCATATCCATAGCAATGTCCTCATCAGTTTAATTTCAAGGAATTCATAATAGCAGCATTATAAATTAATGTATTGCCACTGTTATCTCGTCAAAATATTAATTCATCTTTAGTGGATTACCCTACAATCACTGGGTTTGCTTTAATGTAATCAATTGTCTCGTGCAAATCAGAACCAAGGAAATATTTCTTTTCTTCTATTTCACGGCCTTCAGCTTTCGCTGCTAACAACGCCTTTACCTTTTCTGGTCGGGCTGGCAATTCTTTAATTCTCACGCCGCAGGCATTGTAAATGCCATTAATAACAGCAACATGAGGCGAACTCTGAAAAGCTTCTGCACAGCCAGACGAACCATGAGGTCCTGACGGTCTCGGCGTTTCGATAAATTCAGCTGTCATATTATCTGGTATTGTATTAATGAATGGAAATCCGCTGCCAATAAGACTAGTATGTTTTTGAATATCCTCGTAATCCTCTGATAACGCCATCCCGATTCCGTGTTCCATTCCCCCAAAAGCCTGACCTTCAACTGCTAAAAAGTTACCAACCACACCAACATCGGCAATACATTTTATGCTCAGTACTTTGGTCTTTCCAGTAGCCACTTCAACCTCAACCTCTGCCATAAATACGCCGAAAGTATACTCAGCGGTGGGATTTCCCTGACCAGTATTCGGATCAAGATCCGTCGTATGTCCGGTCGTATCCGAGATTCCTAAATATTTTGTAGGAATTCCGGCACTGACCATTTCATCATAGGTTCGGTAAGTTCCATCTTCTTTACGCATGGCGTTCATCAGTTGCTCAGCCGCATTAATCGTTGCATTACCGGCCATGTAGTGGGAACGACTCCCCGCTGCCGGTCCAGTGATCGGTGCCAGGGCGGTATCATTCATACACAGACTGATCTGATCCGGTCGCAATCCCAGCGGTCTTAGTGCTTCATGGGTATGAGCAAGCGTACCAATATCTGCTCCCTGGCCCTGATCCTCCCATGTGTTATAATGCGTCACGGTTCCATCAGGATTGAGTCCTAACGCAACCTCGGCATGATCATTCGGGCCGCTGGTGACATTGTATTCTCCGCAGGCAATCCCCACACCTCTTTTTCGTTCAGGAGTGGATTCTTTTTTTGCGCTTTCTAATGCTTCCCGGTAACTGGGTCTCAGCTTATCCAAAATCTCAACCATCGGATAAACGTCGAATTGATTACCGTTCAGGCTTTCATCCCCTTCTCTGTAGACATTGATATAGCGAAACTCCAACGGATCCATGCCAATTTTTTCCGCCAGCATATCCATGAGCTGTTCCGAACAGGTATAACACTGAGGAGACCCAAACCCCCGATAGGCTGTGGAATTTGTATGGTTGGAAATAACCGTTTTGGAGAGACCCATGGCATTGGGTATGGTATAGGGAGCCCCCATGAAGCGAAGACCTTTTTGAACCAGTATGCCTGCTGTCTCGGTATAGGCGCCTTTATCATAAGCTATTTCATATTCGATTGCTGTCAGCTTTCCTTTTTCATCACAGGCAAGTTTTGCATTTGAGAAAGCTGGTGCACGCTTCCCAGTAATATGCTGATGTTCTTCATAGCTGAGCGTAACCGTCACTGGTTTTTCAGTAGCCATGGCTGCAACTGCCGCGATGGCCGGCATGAGTGGTGAAATTGCATATCCAAAACTTGCCCCTGTCGGATTTTCAATAATTCTAATATTCTCCACTGGGAACCCAATGCCGGCAGCGATAACTCCTTTTGTGAGGCCAAGTGCCAAACTCTTGCATTGTACCGTAAGTCGGCCTTCTTCGTCAAAATATGCCTGATTGGTATCCGGCTCAATGACAAGGTGTGGCTGACGTTGAGAATAGAAACTGCCTTTAACAACATGAGCCGAATTCTTAATCACTTCTCTGGTATCCTGACCTTTAACAATGGGTGCTTCGATATAAATATTCGGATATTCAGGATTGACCTGGGGTGCATCAATTGCCATGGTTTCAAGGATATTTAAATATTCTGGTAGTTGTTCATATGCAAAGGTTACTTTTTTTGCCGCTTCCCGGGCTTCTTTCTTGGTTCGTGCGGCAACAACAGCAATAATATCGCCGTATCTATATATCTTGTCTGACACTAAAATTGAATGATCAAATCCATTTGCCTTAGCCCATGGATTGGCAATTGGAAAGGTGATTCGATTAATTCCTTGAACATCTTTATGGGTTATTACTTTTTCGACTCCTGGCATCTTTTCTGCCTCCGACGTATCGATCGATACCAGTTTGGCATGAGAAACCTGTGCTATGACAACCGCAAGATGTAATGCATCCGGCATCTTCATGCCGATATCATCACCGTAATCACAGGTACCCGTTACTTTAGCCAAAGCCGCTGGTCTTGGATACCTTGTGTTATAGATTCTCCCATCTTCAGGAATATCAAAACTTAGCTCTTCCATGGTCATTTCACCACGGATTACTTTTGCCGCCGCCATTACGGCATCAACAAGTGGTACATATCCGGTACACCGACACGCATTACGATGCTTTTGAAACCAGTCTCTTACTTCCTGTCTAGTCGGATTATGATTGGTATCAAGAAGACCTTTCGCCGAAACGATAAATCCGGGGGTACAAAATCCACACTGTACCCCGCCATAAACGATCCAGGCCAACTGAAGAGGATGCAGGTTTGTTGGTGACCCGATTCCTTCAATTGTCGTAATTGCACTGCCGTCATCAATATTTTTCATTTTTTTTGCACAGGAACGAATAACCTTTCCATTAAGAATAACTGAACACGCGCCGCATTGGCCGGTTCCGCAACCTACCTTGGTACCCGTTAAACCAATGCGTCTTAAAACATCAGAGAGTGTATCTGATTCTTGATCACAAATCAGCATCCGTTCTGCGCCATTAATTAACAACATCATTTTTCTTTTAGCCATTTTTTCTCCTCATATTGTATTAGATTTCTATTCTGCTAATTCATAGGTTCGGTCAATAATCCATTTTGCTCCGTCGTCATCAAGTTTTCTTGGACAGAAATTTACCATAATGTCTTTAAATGCTAATGGTATTATTTTTTCATAAGCGACTTGTTTATCAGGAACGAATTCGGTGATATCCGGTATCCCAACCGAGCGATACATTTGATGAATAGTTTCTGAAGTCTTCTTCGCAATTGACTCCGTGCTATCGGTGTCTTTATAATTGACATCCAGTAAATCTGCAATTTTAATTATTTCTTTGGGACATTCTTCAACCACAAATTCAAGACATGCAGGCGTAAAGATGGCACAACTAACGCCATGAGGTACGTGGAAAATGGCTCCCATCGAATGCGCAAATGCATGGCTCATTGAACATTTTGCATTTGCTAATGCAATACCACCCAAATTTGACGCTAAATGCATCTCGGTACGAGCTTCCAGATCTTTGCCATTTTCGATGACTTTTTTATAACTGTTTTTCATTAATCGGATGGCTTCATATGATATACTTTGAGTAATCAAATTTGTCATATTGGATGTTATTGCATCAATTGCATGAGCGAGAACATCAAAAGCACACGCTGCCGTGACCTTAGGCGGCACACCTAGAACAAGTTCTGGATCAATCAGAGCCATATCTGGCATGGTTCCCATCCCGATAACGACTCGCTTCGAGCCACTTTCTGTATCAGTGATTACACTTCCCTTAGAAGCTTCACTACCAGTTCCAGATGTTGTTGGAATTGCAATCATCGGTACGCCTGATTTTTGGGGAAATGATAAGTCATAAAAGCTCTGAAGCGATTCATCGTTATTCAGCAATAATTTAACCCCCTTTCCTGCATCAATACTGCTGCCGCCACCAATTGCAACTACGCCATCAACTTTCTCTTTTTTAGCAAAGTCTACAATTTCTGTGATAATCAAATCCGTCGGATCAGCCTCGACTCTATTACTTGTGACTACTTCTATCCCTTCATGTCGAATAGCGTCGATTATTTTTTCGGTTATTCCAGCCGCCTCAACGCCTTTATCATACATGACCAGGACTTTAGTGCATCCCAGTTCTTTTAGTTTTTCACCTGTTTTACTTGAAATTCCTACATCAATAAACTGTGGTATTAACATCATGAATGCGTTCGTCTTCATCTTATTGCTCCTAAATTATAATTATTTAATGTTTTTCATTTGTGTGAATTATTTAGTTTCTGGATTGTTTTCGATTAGCTCGATAATCTCTTTTATACATTCTTGCTCATTGTTTTCCATCAGCCAATGTCCTGCTCCGTCAAGTTCAACAAATTTGTAATACCCTTTCATGTATTCATGGCCTTTTTCAACCCCTACTCTTCCCAGTGCAAAATCATGATTTCCCCAAATGTAACAGGTCGGCGTATATATAGGACCAAACAGAATCTCTGGATTTTGTTCGCTTGGTTTTACCAGCATTAGCGCTCTATACCAATTGAGTATTGATGTGCATGCTTCTTTATCTGAGAATATATCAAGAAAATCATCGATATTTTTACTTTCAAATCCATCCCATATTTCTCTAAGCCTTGCATGGTCATCCTTTATAAGTAGCTCCTCTGGAAGGTCGGGAGTTAGATATTCAAAGATATAACGACTTTGTTTCTGCTGTTCAGGATCATTTGCAACCGCCCATTCAAATGCTGCCGAATGAGGTGTTGACATGGCTGTCCATGACTGTATCCGTTCCGAGTGCAGGGTAACAACAGCCCAACCTACGCCACCACCCCAATCATGACCAATTAAATGAAATTTCCCCTTTTCTCCAACAGCATCAGCCAAAGCGACCACATCTGACGCTAATTTTCTGGTGGTATAATTTTCCATCCTAATTGGACGTGCACCTTCACTGTAACCACGTTGATTAGGGGCCAGGCAACGATAGCCTTTGTCCGCCAGTTTCTTCATAATATTTTCCCAAATAATCGAGCTTTGCGGGAAACCATGTAAAAAGATGACCAATTCACCCTTTTGGTCCAGTCCACAGGTTCGGCACGTAAAATCCATTTCATTTGCAGAAATAATGGTCTTTTTTACTTCATTATTCATGATTCTAACCTCTCTTTATATTAATCAATTACAATTGCTTCCATTGCTTCTAAACACACATAAACCTTTGGTAGTGAACTCCGATATTTACTGACATTCTCCAACACCCTTTCGCGGTAGTGAAATTTATCATGTTGTTGTAATGGTATATGGCAAAAAATAGCTAAGCGAGGATTAACCACTTGGTTGATAAACGCGCGACCTTTTTCCTGACTGATTTCCGTAAAATTTATACAGACCGCATCAATCGTTTCATTGCCCAGCCAATCGACAATATTCGAATTACCTGATTCTGCATCTCCCATAAAAAGAATTTGCTGATTGGCAACACTGATTAAATAGCTAAAATGATTAATTGTACTCCGGTATTTGATCCCATCGTGATAAGTTCTTGCTGCTTTAATTTTAAAATTTCCAGATTCAATCAAAGTTACTTCACCATATTCTGAATTTAAATAGGAAATTGGATTTGGCAAAAGGTCCAATGCATCTTTCATATAAACTTTATTGTTTTCATCAAGTTCTGGTAATACTATTTTTATATCCGGATTTCGGATTTCGCATAGTTTTTTTAAGTCGCAGTGATCCTTATGCACATGGGTGAACATAAAACAATCAATGTCACTAAAATTCTCCTCCCCCCTGATTATTTTATTCATTATTTTCTCAGGAATGGGACTGAAATTGAGTGCTTGTTCAGTATGAACACCATCAATTAAAATTTTTGTTTTTCCATCCGTCAACATAAAACCGGCATTTGATAGATATGTTATTAAAATCTCGCCTTTTTTCATTTGCCCTCCTAATCGTAAGATTCGCTTGCTTTCTGGTATTTTTTTGTTATATAATAATCCTAATATCTAAGATGTTTAAAAATTGGACTGTGAAGGCGGTGCAGTACGATGTCCCTATTAACAATTACTGATTACGAAAAAATCTTGAATTTTTGCTTTTTTGTTAATAAAGACTATTCAGACTTTATTAATCGAACACTCACGGCATTACTTGATTTTTTTGATTTTAAGCTTACTGCATATTCTGTTTTTAATGTAAATCCAAACGGTCAACGCTCCTTATTAAAATTGGAAACGCTTTATTTACGGCCAAATATTCTAAAGGACTATAAAGAAAATTTTTACAAGTCTGATCCCTTTTATAATAAAATTGACACCCTCCGTAATTCGAACAAATTCAAATATGTTTATACGACTAACGATATTTGTTATGACGAATTTTTAAACTCGCCATATGGTAAATCGTTGACTAAGAACGGTATTGCTTACCAAGCGATTTTAGGTGCGAGTGACGCTGCACACCCTCCCATGCATGTTATCAGTATTTTTAAAACCGAGAATGAAGGAAACTTCACTCCAAAAGAGCTGGAATTGTTATCTCAAATTGGAAAAGTATTTCACGAGTCAATGCGTCTATTTAGAAAACATAATTCTCAAGCTGATGTGATTTTTCTCACAAATCGACTATTCGATCTAACTTCAGTTGGTTTCATTTTTTTTAACAAAAACAAAGATGTAATCGACTTTAATGAAACATTTATTAATTATACAGCTTTTATTACGAGTAAGTTAAATGTAGACGAAATTGTTTGTGATCTAATTAACTTGATTGAATCCACAAATAAAATTACTATTGATGAATTAAAAGTGAATGCCATTATTAACACCCACGGTTTTATAGTAACGTTTTTTCCCCCCCAAATAAGTCAAAATGAATATATTGAAACGTTTTATTGCTTTACCATAAGAAAAATCGAAGAAAGACGACAAGGAGATGAGATCCAAAATCTTCTGGTCGAAGAATATAATCTAACTAAGAGAGAAAGTGAGATACTATCTCTCTTAATTGATGGTGCCAGTAACCAGCAAATTTCAGAAACGGTTTATATCAGCATTTCGACAGTTAAATCACATGTCCGAAATATTTTCAATAAGCTAAATGTATCCACTCGTTCAGAAGTGATCCGAAAAATTCGAAAATTAGCGCTTCTTGAAAACGATAACAGTAGCTCTGCCTGACCGCAACTATTTTTTAGGCTGCATTTTTAACTGCAAGTGCGCCCAATGCTTTAAATGCCACGGTCAGGATGAGTGAAAACCAAACAACACCAAATGCATATGAAAGAAGCAAATCGAAATAATTACTTTCTGTTAAGAACTGATGTGCTGTCAGGACAGTAATAAACAAAAATGTTGCTTTATTAAGAATGTACGGTAAAAACTCCGTAATATTAAAGAATAAAACAACAAATAATACAACAATCAGTGCTATTTCAAAAACAGACAATCCATAATTGTGAAGCAAATAGTAAAGTCCAAAACACAATGCTATCCCAACTAGAGACCCAACGATATTTTCTACAATATGATCCATTTTGAAATGATCAACATTTGCCCAATACCAAAAGAACATACAACCGGCCCATACATTAACCAATCCTAACATTCCACTGACGATTGAAAAGAAAAATATTGCCATTGTCAGGATAACGCCCAGGACAATCCCCTCTTTAACTTTTTCATTAACTGATTTATTTTCCATTTTAAACCCCTTTTCATTGATTATTTTTCAGTATATGCTTACTTCTTTTTTGGACGTATTCCAACATTTCCAGACTCCCTTTAAAAACCAGGCATTTAAATTCCGCTATCTTAATATGGCGCGTTGTTTTGCTTTTTCTTCAAGCTCATCCCTGAAGTTCGGATGTGCGATCTTTATCAACGCTTGTGCCCGTTCAATTAAGGAAGTGCCTCTTAATGCTGCAACACCATATTCAGTAACAACATAATCAACATCAGCCCTTGACAATGTTATGACGGTACCTTCGGGATGAACATCTACAATCGTTGATTTCAATACTCTTTCGCCACTCGCGTTTTTTACATTGGCAGTTGAGTGCAATGCAATAAATGATTTCCCGTCTTTCGACATTTTAGCACCCTGGGCTGTCTCAACCTGACCACCGGTACCACTTATATGCCTCGTTCCAACAGCTTCCGAAGAACATTGGCCAAATAAATCAACTTGAAGTGTCGTATTGACAGATATCATTTTATAGTTTTTTGCTAATTCAAAAGGCGAATTACTGTCTCTGACATTTATATGCAGGACGCCAACATTGTCATCGATGAAGTCATATGTTTCCTTGCTACCAAACGTAAATGATGTTATCATTTTGTTTTCATAGAGTGTTTTACATCGATTTGTTACAATACCTTCCTTATACAATTGAACAAGACCATCATTCAACATTTCAGTGTGAACGCCTAAATCTTTTTTATCTTTCAATGCCATTGCAACTGCATTTGGTATTCCACCGATGCCCAACTGAAGAGTCGATCCATCTTCAATCATGTCAGCAATGTGTTTTCCAATAAGAATATCTTCATCGCTCAATGCAACATTACCACTTGGAAGGTACATTACCTCATTATTACCATATAAAACATAGTCAACATCAGATATATGCACCTGGGTATCCCCAAAAGTACGTGGAATATTTTCATTAATTTCTAAAATGACTAAATCCGCTCTTTTTAAGTAATCCGGACTGGCAACACAGATTGGACCAGTGCTGAAGTAACCTTGCTTATCCATCGGGCTAACTGACAGAGTGAAGATACTAACTGGTTTTCCTGTTATCTCATGATAATATAATCGATCAGTTCCACTTTTACTCAAATGATTTGGATAAAAGGTCGTCATTTTTGTTTGTGCAGGATCTCTCATAAAATTCCCATAAAATCCACTAACGTGATTAAGGATGCCATCATATGTTTCATCTGAATAAAAATCATAAGGTTTTAGGTTTAATAAATTAATATGGGTAACCCCTTTTACGCCACGATCTTTTAATAAATGAAATTGATCCATGTAAGCCATTGGCTCAGCTATACCATAGGTGTAAATTGTAGCTCCATTGGTGATCTTTCCTACAGCTTCTTCAATTGTGATTGTTTTCTTATCTAATAATTCTTTATAGTTCATTTTCACCTCTCAAATAATAAATGTGCGGCAATCCGTTTCATTACCGCACTGATAAGGACATTATGGATGCAATAATACTTTTATTTTATTTGCATCGTTACATTCAAATGCCTCATCAAAATCTTCAAATTTAAATTTATGTGTTACTAAATCTTTAGTGTTAATCCTTCCATCTGCCATCATTTGAAGCGTTTTTTGCCATGTGCCCAGATTATGACCATATGAAAACTGGATTCTCATATTTTGCATGACGGCAACAATATATGCTTTTATATTGCTACCTTCTGCACTGGTAAGGGCTAATTCAACAATTGTTCCGGCACGTTTTGTCATCATGATTGATTGTGTAATTACGATGTCTACACCCGTGCATTCAAAAACAAAATCAGCACCTTTTCCAAAGGTCAGGGCACGCACTTCCTGGATTACGTTGCATTTGTCATTTTCAAAAGTGTAGTCCGCTCCAAGTTTTTTACCTAATTCCAATCGAGCATTTGCGGAAGAAATGTCCGCTAAAATTGTCTTTGCACCACAGGCTTTTATAAATTGAAGAACAAGTAAACCGATCGGACCTGCCCCCATAACTACAACCGTATCAGTTGGTTTAATGTCAACGTTTTCTAAGACAGCGTGAGCGGCAACAGCAGCAGGTTCAACCAGTGCGCCCTCTTCTAAACTAACATTATCAGGCAACTTAAACGTCGCTCCTTCTGGCATACAAATGTATTCTGCCATTGCTCCATCACATTCATAACCGATATTGATGGCATCCTGGCATCTTCCAATATCACCCATTAAACAAGATCTACATTTCCCACAGAAGCCTTTTGTTACAATACCTGTAACACGATCACCAACTTTAAATTGCGTTACCCCTTCACCAATTTCTGCAATAGTTCCGCTATATTCATGACCCATGGTAAAGGGGATTGGAAGTGGAGATGTCGGTGTTTCAAAACCACCAACAATATGCAAATCAGAACCACATATGCCACAAAATTCTATTTTAATTTTAACGCTACCGTAAGTTGGTTTTGGTTCCTCAACCGCTACACATCCTAGATAACCAACACCATGTTCTAATTTTTGAACCGCTTTCATTTTTTCTCCCCAATCTTTCTATTTAACGATATACAATTCCAGAATCCACATTTAAACACTGTCCGGTAATATTTTTTGCTTCATCCGATGCTAAAAACAATACTGCAAAAGCAATATCTTCTGGTGACTGAGTACGCTTTAATGCTGACCCTGATGCCATTTTTTCAACAACTTGTTGGCTTGTGCTGCAATCTTCGAATGCTCCAGGCACTGCTTTTTTAAAATCTAATGCATCTGAATAAATATCGGTATTAATAAATCCAGGATTGACACAGTTGACATTCACATTAAAACTTCCCATTTCTTTTGCAAGAGAATTAGAAAAGCTAATCGTTGCTGCCTTAGAGGCACCATATTGAGGCATCATTGGCACTTGCAGAAACGCCGCAATTGAAGAAATATTAATAATCTTTCCACTTTTTTGTGCGTAGAAATTACCATAAAAGGATCGGCACATATTAAGCATGCCTACTGTGTTGACATTAAAAACACGTTTTACATCGTCTGAAGATATTTTTGAAAATGGCGGTCCTATATCTTTTGGTCCGATACCTGCACAATTTACAAGGATTTCAATCTTTTTAAATTTGTCTAATATCTCCTTTGAAAATGCATCAACAGCATTTTCATCGCTGATATCCACTTTTCGAAAAAGGGATTTAACCCCTTTTTCTTCAAGCTTCGACGCCATTTTTTCGCCATTTTCAACATCCATGTCAACTATAATAACATTTGCTCCTGACTCAGCAAACATTTCAGCAATAGCGGCACCAATACCTTTGGCTGCCCCAGTAATAACCGCAGTTTTTTCGGAAAATTCGAATTTGATAGCCATACTACTTATCTCCTTAATTTATCTTGAGCAATAGAAAGCGATGATTTCCATCGCCTATGTCTATTGCAAATTATCAGACTATTTTAGCGCTTTTAAAATTCCTTCTTTCATATCTTCAACGGACGGATATAAATACTTCTCTAAATCTCCAAATGGTATGATTGAGTTCACACCTGATACACGAACTGGCGCTGCTTTTAATTCATTCATGCAATTTTCGACAACCCAAGAGACAATCTGTGCTCCAAAACCACCTCTTTCTGGGGCCTCATGTGCAACCATTAAGCGGCCGGTTTTTTTAACAGAATCAAACACAATCTCTTTATCGAAGGGAATTAATACTCTCGGATCAATAATCTCAATCGTTTTTCCAGTTTCTGCTTCAACTTGTGCTGCCGCTGCCATGACATTCACTAATGCTCTATGGTAGGCAACAACGGTTAAGTCGGCACCTGTTTTAACAACTTTTCCAGCTTTTTGTAAAGATGGCACTTCATCCAACTCATCGGGTACTTCTTCTGACAAACCCATTGTTGCTCTCTGGTAAATGAATAATGTCGGATCATCATCACGAATCGCAGCACGATAATAAGCTCTTACATCTGCTGGAGTTGTCGGCGCAACAATTTTTAGCCCCGGTACATTTGCAAACCAAGCTTCAACACTTTGAGAATGGTGGGCTCCACTCTTTCCTCCTCCACCCTGAGGCAAAACAAAAGTTACCGGGCAACTATCGACGCCACCGGAATTAAACCGAATTTTTGCTGCAATATCGACAATCCCTTCAAATCCGAGTGTTGCAAAATCGGCAAACATAAATTCTACAATTGGCCGATACCCACCTAATGCAGCACCGACAGAGAATAATGTGTAACCAGCTTCTAAAATCGGAAATTCCAATACACGATTTTTTCCAAATTTTTCTTGTAACCCGGTAAAGGTTCCCCAGCATCCACCTTGTTTGCCCAGATCTTCTCCAATACATATAACTTTTTCATCAGTCGCCATTTCTTCGAACATGGCAAGATTCAGCGCTTTCATAACTGACATTTCTGACATTATAGTTCACCTCCTGCATTATTTGAATAAACTCTCTTGTAATCTAACACCTGTTCTTTAGTTACGCAGCTTTGACTTAATCCTTCATCAAAACCTTCAACAATTTCTTTTGTTTGTGCTTCTTTCACTGCTTTAATGATTTCATCATCAAGAATTCCTAATTCTTTCAAGCGTTTTTCGAAACGAACAACCGGGCAAATAGAATCTAAATCTTTTTTATAACTCAAATCGCGATATTTCTGAGCGTCACCAACATAATGGCCTTCCCAACGCATTGTTTTGACTTCAACAACATTCGGCTCATTATTAGCTGCCAATTCCATCCCATTTAGAACTGCTTCAGCGACTGCTACGGGATCATCGCCATCAACCGTAACGCCTTTCATGTTAAATGCTGCTGCTCGATCGGCCAGGTTTTCCAATGGCGACTGGCTTTCCACCGGTGTCGACATCGCAATCCCATTATTTTCGATGAAGAACAAAATCGGCAATTTGAAAAGGGCCGCTATGTTCATTGCTTCATAGGTTGCACCTTGACTGATCGCACCGTCTCCATATGGAGCAAAACCAATCTGTCGCTTTTTACCATCATTCTTAAGAGCCCATGCAAATCCAGCAATTTCGGCCCAGGTCCCGCCGAGTGCACCGGCTGCAGGGAGTTGTCCATTTTTGAGATCATGGATATGATATTCACCTGATATGCCGTCATTACAGCCACCGGTTCGGCCAAGCAATTCCGCAATAAATGGTTTCCAACCAACACGATGAGCCATCACGGTCTGAGCTCGATGTGTTTCAGTACCATAGGTGATAATGTCCGATTTTTTGAATGCCGTCAAAATACCAGCACTAACCGCTTCCTGTCCTAAACAAGGATGGATTGCACCTGCAATTTTTCCACTATAAATGTATTCAACGATTTTTTCACCGAGGACTCTTGATTTTACAATATCCGAATACATGTCCAGAAGTTCTTCATTTGAAAAGTTCATTAATTTACCTCCAATATTCTTATTTCAAACCCATAAATGATTTTGGGTCCAGTAAATATTTCTTAAATGTTTTTAGAAATAAGCCACTATGAAATCCGTCAATAGCTGCATGATTAATTGTCACACTGAAACACGCCATTCTTTTAATGCTGGTGGTGTCATCATCATTCACAACCAATTGTTTTTTTGTTGTCCCAATGGCCATGATGCCCGTTTCCGGTGGATTCAAAAATGGTGTTACCTGGTCTATTTCAAGCATCCCCATATTACTTATGGTATAAGTAGAATTCATCATATGTTCCATTCCGAGTTTTTTTGTTTTTAATTTTGCAATCATGTCTTGAAGCTCATCTGAAATTTGGAAAACATCTTTATCTTGAGCTTCATTAACAACAACCATCATAATTCCTTCGGGCAAACCAATACCCACTGCAATATTTATCGAATCATAAATAAAGAATTCATCACCGATCAATGCTGAATTTATCAACGGGTGTTCTTTTAAAGCCTCCGCTGCCAGCTTGACAAATACAGAGGTAACACTTACATTAGGATTTTGAGCCTTGAGTTCATCTTTTAGGTCAAGCACTGCGTCTACTGGAAAATAAATCGATCCCGATCCTTGCGGATAATCTCTCAGGCTCTCTGTCATTTTCTTCCCGATGAATTTACGTGCACCAGAAATTTTATAACTTTCTTTTATTCTTTTCGGCTCTGCCATATTAACTCCTATTCTTCAATGTGGGCAAGTATATCGCCAACAGCAACAGTCTCACCTTCTGGCACTAAAATTTTAACTAAAGTACCAGTGGCAGGGCTTTCAATCTCCTGATTGAGTTTTTCATTGGAAAGTTCGTACAAAGGTTCTCCTTTTTCAATGTGTTCACCTTCTTCAATCATCCATACTTCAATTCTTACATCCATTCCCGATTGTCCTATCATAGGAACTTGGACTTCTACCATTATTTCGCCTCCTAAATTTATTTGATCATTATTACGTAATAATCGTAGCATTTTAAACGATTGCATTCATCCTCCCAAAAGATGATTGAATTATTATATTTATCAGACTTTTTTGATCTTTTCTAATTCTTTTCATCCTTTTCTCATCCTTTCTAATCTTGAAATTTCAAAACAAAACGGCTCAACATGCGGACTTTTTGAACAGGTTTTTTAGAAGTATAAAGCGTTTTTTTGTCCGCTTTCCTTTATTTGCGACACAAAAAAAAGCCGATAAAACGGCTCACTTGTGCTATTTTTACTGGACTGGCAGGTCCAACCTATTGATTACGAATCAGCAATAAAACGGCTTATTAAAGCCATCAATTCTTTATATACGACATCTTTACGACACTTTTATCTTTTTTTAGAATACTTGTAATACCAATTTTATCTGCCGTTTTGACGCTTCAAAGTACTCTTATTCGCTGTATACTTTTTTCATAATAGACATCTCCAGCAATTTCAACACACAAAGTAGTCACCAAGGTTATAATAAAGCTGTGCAATGGTACAATGAAGTTGTAACACTCATATATCACCACATTAGGAAATAATCAAAAGTTGCAATTTTTTTGCTTCGTTTAATCTCCGTTTAAATCGGTATGATACAATTTAGAAGAGGTGATGAAAGATGAGTAAAATTATGATTGTTGACGACGATTCAAACATCCGTGAACTTGTGATTGCTTTGCTTCAAAACAACGGATTTGAAGTATGCGAGGCAGCAGACGGACATGAAGCGCTACAAAATATCGATATTGATAACCCTGATCTGGCAATTATCGACATCATGATGCCGAACATGGACGGCTTTGAGCTCTGTCGTCATTTGCGTTCTTATTACGAAAACATGCCGATTTTAATGCTGACGGCCAAAGGTGAGCTCGCAAACAAGGTAAAAGGCTTCGGACTTGGCGCCGACGATTATCTGACCAAGCCTTTTGAAGGCGATGAATTGGTCGTACGCGTTCAGGCGCTGTTGCGGCGTTATAAAATTTAAGCATCCCAGATAATCCAGATCGGCAATGTTACGATCGATAGAAACCGCCACAGCATCACAATGAATGGCTTACATGAAGATATTCCGATGAAGGAATTTGAATTGCTCTTCAAGCTGGCAAGCTTTCCCGGTAAAACATTTTCCCGCAACCGATTGATTGAAGATATCTGGGGCGTTGATTTTGAGGGAAACGAACGGACGTTAGACGTCCATGTAAACCGATTGCGCGATCGTTTTCCGGAGCAACAGACCGGTTTTAAAATTACCACCATCCGGGGTCTTGGATACCGGTTGGAGGTGGTCTCATGAAACAGACTAAACGACCTCCTGCCGCAATTTCAGTAGCTTTACTTTTTTTTACTTTTGGCTGTTCTTTTGCCGCCGGGTATGGCATTACAGTTATGATTTACCACTGGACCGGCACGCCTTCGGAATTTTGGACTCATATTATTTCAGGACTCGTTGGCATGATTTTATTTATATGTGTGGCATCCGTTTCCAGATTAATCGCTAGTAAGTATTCAAAAGGTATCCAGCAGCATCATGTTATGCAAAATCAATTACTAAACGCTATGACAAGAATTGCCCAAGGGGATTTCGACGTCTTTATCGAGACTTGGGATGAGTACCACCACAACGATATGGTGGAGGGAATCAATAAAATAGCGAAAGAACTTGGCACGATGGAACAGCTACGACAGGATTTTATTTCCAACGTATCTCACGAGATACAGTCTCCGCTGACTTCCATCAGCGGTTTTGCCGCATTATTAAAAAGCGACACCCTAACAACTGCACAAAAAAATCGCTATTTAGGTATCATTGAAACCGAAAGCAAACGGTTGTCCGCTTTAAGTGATAATCTGCTGAAGCTATCAGCGCTGGAAACTGGAGGTGAACCTTTATCCTTCATCGAATTCAGGCTCGACAAGCAGTTAGAGGATGTTGCCCTGATGTTAGAGCCACAATGGAGCACCAAGCATATTGTGATGGAAGTGGATTTGGAAAGATTATCAATCCAGGGCGACGAGGGGTTGCTGTCTCAAGTTTGGGTGAATCTTCTCCATAACGCTATAAAATTCACGCCGGAAGGTGGAATGATTCACGTTATATTGACGTCCGATCAAACAAAGGTGTGCTGTCAGATTATCGATACCGGTATCGGTATCCGGTCGGAAGACCAGATCCATATATTTGAGCGCTTTTATAAGGTCGATAAATCCCGCGACCGGGCTCTCGGCGGTAACGGACTCGGACTCTCTCTCGCTAAAAAAATTGTAGAATTGCATGAAGGTCAAATTACTCCGCAAAGCGAAATCAATAAGGGCACAACATTTACGATCACCCTGCCGAAGTTGCTTTCCATCAAAGACCGATAAACTTTTTTTCGCATTTACATTGTGTTTAAATGCCATTTATATTGTGTTTAAATTACTTTGTTAAACTAATTTCGAAGTAAATAAACAGGAGGTTATTTTTATGTCGATGATTCAAGTAGAAAATCTGATAAAACAATATGACAAAGCAAAAGCACCGGCCGTCAAGGGGGTCAGTTTTGCGGTGGATGAAGGCGAGTTTTTTGCTTTCCTCGGTCCCAACGGAGCCGGAAAAACCACCACTATTTCGATCCTGACCACTACATTGTCCAAAACTTCTGGCATCGTAATGATTGCCGGCTATGACATTGAAAAAGAAGCAAAGCAGGTACGGGATAAGGTAGGGATCATCTTCCAAAAGCCCAGCCTCGATCTACAGCTCTCAGCGGAGGAAAATATTCGCTTCCATGCTTGCTTATATGGGATGTACAGTTACCGTCCATCCTTTCGGCTTATGCCCGCAGAATATAAAAATCGTGTCATGGAACTCGCCGAGATTGTCGGAATTCGGGATACCATCTTTAAGCCCGTCAAAAAGATGTCGGGCGGCATGCAACGCAAACTGGAGATTATCCGCAGTCTCATGCACACACCGGCCGTTTTGTTTCTTGACGAACCGACGCAGGGACTGGACGCGGTAAGCCGTAGAAGTCTGTGGGAATACATTAATAATGTCCGCAAAGAATACGGGACAACGGTTTTTTTAACCACACACTATATCGACGAGGCTGAGCATGTGGATAAGGTATGCATTATTAATAAAGGACAGATTGCCAGCTGTTGCTCGCCGGAGGAAATGAAAAAAAGTCTGCTACGCAAGGAAATTATTCTGGATGCCGAAGACCGGATAAGCTTGACGAGTGAACTTTCGGAGCTGGGATTGTTACATAAAAAGGATACGCATATCATCGTTCCTTATCAGAACAGAACGCCGCAGGAAATTATTTCCAAACTTAAAACCAAACTGACGGTATTGGAAATTAAAGAGCCATCACTGGAAGACGCATATGTGGATTACATTAACAAAACGGCAGGTGCAGCATGACTGAAATTTCATTGACAAATAGAAAATCAAGAGTCAAACGAGAAATCAATGCCGTTATCACGATCGCTCTAAGGGACATAACTCTGGCACTCCGGTCACCCGGTACAATTTTTACGAGTCTTGCCATGCCATTGATCATGATGGGGATGCTGGGCGGCAGCCTCGCTGAGAATATGACGGGAGGACTCCGTTTCGATTACAGTAAATTTATGATGGTCGGTATGATGGTTAATATGCTTTTTATGGTCACAACCATGGGAATGACATCATTGGTCGAAGACCATACCACGGATTTTACTCAGGAGATGCTGGTTTCTCCGGTCTCGCGCTATTCGATCGTGATCGGTAAAATTTTCGGCTCATCCTTTGGTGCTATTATCAGTATGGCCGGCACCTTAATTGTTGGGATCATCATGGGAATTACCCTGAATCCCGGACAGCTGCTGATGATTCTCATCCTATCACCGCTGATGTGCCTTTCCGGCGGCGCTCTGGCAATGATCATCATCGGGGTTATCAAAAGCAATAAGACAGCCAATACTGCTGTGATGCTTATCACCATGCCGCAGATGTTTCTTTCCGGAGCGATCATTCCAATTAATAACTCCAGTGGCATTCTGTATGTCTTAAGCCATGCCATGCCGATGACATACTGCCTTGACCTGGTTCGCGCGGTGGTCTACGCTGGAACTCCGGAATACGCAAGCGTTGTATTATTTAATCCCGTGGTGAACTTTACCGCCATTGTCGTGTTGACCGTGATTTGTTTGATGATCGGTACCTTTCTTTTTGCCCGCTCGGAAAAAAGCAGGTAAAACAACATGAACAAAAGTATTGGTAAAATATAGATTATCATGTAAAACTCAAATTTTAGTTATAAACATACTCCGCCGCCAAGGGGATATAAACTTGATCAAGCATCTTCTTTAAATCCTCAAAGCACGTGGAGTGCGTAGCATTGATGTTAATGGTAAGTGATTAATGTACAAAAACAATTTTAAAACAAAAGGAATGGCTGTTTAAAGACATTCCTTTTGCAAAAATATAATCATTTTACTGGAGCTAGCGGGGGGAATCGAACCCTCGACCTACTGAGATTACGAATCAGTAGGTCTAGGGCATACATTATACGAACGATAAAGACAAAATGCCAACCATCATTTTTTGTCTTCATATACTTTCTTATCTAAGCCTATTTTTTTATGGAAACCTCATCCAACAGCCTCCCTGGCAAGGTGATCTCCAACCGATTATCATGCAATGCCACCCGGGAGTAAGTATTTTAATCTATTGACTGATATGTTCATAAATAATACCAGTCAATTCATTTGCCAATGCCCCATTATCAATCCGAATTAAAGATTGCTCATTTAAGCATCTCCCCAGAATATCGATACCGCCATACCAGACAATTCTACTATCAATAATCATGAACCGATATCGGTTATTTTTTATCTGAATCACATCAATTCCTTTTCCGCTTATTTTTTCAATAATCGCTTTGATATAATTCATTTGCTTATCTGGAAAAGCCACAATTTCATTGGTGCATAAGGTTACTCGTATTCCTGATGAATATGTTTTTAAAAGCACGTCTTTCACTTTTTCAATTTTCTTTTTCTGCAGATATGGACTTGAAATTAACACATTTTTTTTTGCCCTTTCAATATCCTTCAATACATAATCAAAATAATTTGATTCATCGAAAATACCATTTTCAAGATCAGACGTACTGCTACTGGTTTTTATACTGTATCCTAATGATCGGTATGCCGTTAACCGTTTATGATACATTCGTTCCAAAACTGGTATATGGACATCAACATAGTCATAGATAAGCACTTCCTTTTTACCTTCATAATTCCGATGAAGTCGTCCGGCATATTGAGCAATCGTTCCTTTCCACGCAATTGGCATGACCATAAATAAAGTGTCTAATCTTGCTTCATCAAAGCCTTCGCCAATTAGCTTTCCGGTAGCGATAATCACGTACTTTTCGCCACTTTTAATTGCCCTGATACTCTCCACCGCTTTTTTTCTATTCTTCGCCGTTAAATTGCCTGATAATTCAATAACATTTACGGTTTTGCCACTTTGAAGCTCAACCAATTGTTTGATATGGCTGGTTCTTTCTGTCCCTAACAAGTGTTTTTTCAGTTGTTTTCTGTCCAGTGACGCAAAATTACTTTGCTTACATTCCGTACACTTTGTCCGGGGTTTATTACAGATGCCTGGTTTGAAGTCATTAAAGCAGTATGGTGAATAGCCTGGCTTATTTCGCCACCGTTTGGCACAAACGTCAGTTCTGCCTCTGAAAACCGATAGAAATAAATCAAGTTTTTCCTACGTTGAACTCTTTTTTGTTAGACCAATTGTATCTTCAGCGTTTGTTAAATTTTCTGCTTCTTTAACAATACCGTTAACTGTGGATTCCTCAGCGATCGTTGATTTAAGATCCGCTATTGTTGCTTTTAACTTTTTGTTTTCACTCAATAATTCCTCGTATTTTTCCAATAGTTCAACATATTTCACTTATCTCACCTCGCATCAATCATTTCGGGCGATAAGAATTCACCGTCTTATTCTCATTTGTAAGTTCTATCTTTTGAATACCAATCTTCAGAAAAATCTTCTTCCTTAATGATTGCATTCATCGGCTTTCCGATAAATTGAACAACCATATCAACTACAATTTTAAATTCCAGATCAATTTCCAATGAATTCCTGGAAAATGACTTCCATCTTTTTTGCATATCATCGTCATTATACATATCTGATACTTTTACAATCGTGGTTTCATCAAAAATAGTTTTTCGATTGCTCAATGTATTCAAAAGCGCATCCTTCAGTATTTTTCCATCAAAATCGTAATGGTCTGCCAGGTAATAGATATCATAATAATCTTTCATTCTACTGGTAGTTTCCATCCGACTTATGATTGCATCCCATTTCTCTGAAACTGTTGATTCAAGAGAATAAGTGAAAATATTTGGTGATTCAAACCCACTGATCTGTACGCCAATTTTTCTACTTTCCGCATCTGGTATAATGACATCGCCAATGTCAATATCGAATGGTGTTTTAGTATTGGCGATAACGCCCACCATTTTGATCCTGATACCAAGGTTTGGATTTCAATCCCTTTGCGGCTGCGGATCAGATCACAGATGGTTCTTTCCATATCATAAACCGGAACCGTATGTCCAAAGGACGTCTGAGCAGTTGTGCAGCCTACTCCATGAAGCTCGGGCTTAACCGTATAAACCTGGACTCCATCGGCTTTCAGCCGGTTGGGATTATAGCCAGTCTTAACTGTTATCGAATAGGGAGCTGGTTCCCGGTCCGTCAAATCATGAAGAAACAAAGCGGTTTCATGCGAAAAGACAGCTTGTTTACTGCGAAGATGTATCAGATACAGCGTATCGATCCAGGCATCCGCTGAAGCATAGACGCCATGGGCCACCTGTTCCAGTTTTTTCTCTTTAATATAATCATAAAATACAGGTTTGGAAATTCCTTCGGCAACAACCTGCGAAGTTTGAACAATGCCGTCATGATCGGCCATCAATTTATCCAGCCGTTCATATTGTTTCACGATTCCACTTCCTTTCATACTAATATTATAAGCATTATTAGTACGAAAGTATACATGCTGAATGCTCTATTCATAAACCGTAATCGGAAAGAAGAAAATGGCTCGATACTTTTGTGCCCTTGGCGTACCCTACCCCTACCTGAGTATTCCGACGATTCAGAGCCTTATTTTACTTGGGTTACCATTCCAATGTCAAGGTGACTAATTTAATGGACGCAAATAATTTAAATACAAAAATAATGGTTTTTTAGAGGCATTCCTTTTTCAAAACTCTAATCATTTTACTGGAGATAGCGACCTGTATCGGTTTGTGGTGACAATTGATATAAATCACTTTAGACATCAAGTCTTTTGATATTTTGAATACATACACTTTAACACCTTTACGGGTTCATGTAGTGTCCAACTTTATGTCCGCCCCCCCGATATGTGAGTATGATAATATCATTGAAAATAAAATTGAACAGTTCTGAATTAAATAATAATTTGATACCTAAAATCAAAAATCAACATAATTGAGCCCATGATTTCCACTAGAAATCCATCTCACTCGGTCTGATTGTTTTCTTATATTTTTGTTTGCTACTATTTGGTTTATCTGGAATTGTCATTTTAACCAATCCTTTTTCCAGTGCAGGTAATAAATAATTATCTCTAAAGGTTTGTCGATGCTTTAGACTTAATAATTCCATTAATTCTTTTGTAGAATAAGCGTTGTCGCCGATCACATTTAGTAATCTTTCAACTTGTTCGGTTACTTGATCGGTCACTTGTCCGGTGTTAGAAACATCATTCAGCGCATTATAAATTGCTTCTAATAAGAATTCAACAAACTGTCCTGAATCTGCCCGATGATCACATTCTCCAAGCACTTTGTAATATTCATCCTGACGTTCCCTAATGAGTGTTTCAATTGGCAGCCAACCGAATAGTGGTTTCCACTTATAAAGTAGCAATGTTTGCCACATTCTCCCCATCCGTCCATTTCCATCGGCAAACGGATGAATAAATTCAAACTCGTAATGGAAAACACAACTTTTAATTAATGGATGTACTTCTGCTTCTTTTGCCCAGATAAACAGATCTTTCATCAAATGTGGAACCTGATTAGCCAGTGGAGCCATATGAACCAGATGATCGCCTGCAAATATACCAACAACACCACTTCTAAAAACACCAGATTCTTTTGATAAATCATTCATTTTGCAATATCAAAGTGGCTCATTTTCAAGTGAGCGTTTGTTTTAAAAGTAGTTCACTTTTAGATTAGCATTTATAGTTTGTAATAGAATTTTTCATTTTTGTATTTTTCATTAATCTAAAAATCACGAAAACACAAAATAATTTACACTACCCTGGATTGCCGAAATCACACAATCATGATTACGGTGTATATTCCGACTGGAGAAGGTTCTTCCGCAAAGACCCGTTATCCGGGTTTCGAATGTGGATCATATATCAATTTTGCCGTCAATAATTTTTGACCACACCGACCATACATGGTTCGTTTTATCATTTTAAGTTTGTTGTTGACCCCTTCAACAAATCCATTAGATAAATCACTGATAACAACATTTTCAATTGCTTCGAGATCTTTTTCCAGCTTTTACCACCCTTTCAATTTATTTGGTGCTTTTATTATATCACTTCAGGTTTTATAAATAGTTTAATAGACGAGTTTTTGCGGAAGAACCCTAAATCGTCGGAATACTCAAATAGTCTTGCCAACATTATAGATTTTTTACGGTCTTTAGCTAATTCTTCTTTTGCGGTAAATGACTTTCATTTATATTAATCAGTTTTTGCTTCACGATTTTCTATCATAAACTGAATTAGATATTCCACATCTTGAGCGTTAGTGCATTGCAATTTCACCTCAGAAATATCACCATATATATCCATCCACGTTAAAAAGTTTTGTAATAGAGAATTGAATCTCAAATCCTTAGTTTGACCGGTTTGAAGACGTAACGTAACAGGTTCAACACAACTATTTATCAAATCAAAAAAACATTGAGAATCCTGAATGTTAAAAAAGGTAAGATCAGTTACATCCTTTATCATATAAGCCACCTCACTTTGCAAAATTCTTTTTATGCCATAATTATATCGCCACTTTTAGCTTGAAACAATAATATTAAAGACTTATAATATAATAAAGCCGCCTATTTACTAAGGAGTGAATTAAAATGTCTATAGAAATTTGTAAGTCGATTATTGCTAGAGAACAACATGAATTAAAGATACGAGGTACACTAATGTTCCCTTGTGCATGCTATTTTTGTGATATAAGCGATTATGTAACTGGAGATATTCCATGGCATTGGCATGAGGAAGTTGAAGTTGTTGTAGTAAGTAGTGGTGCTATGAATATGAGTCTAAACGGAATGAATTTTACCTTAAAGAAAGGTGACGGTGTTTTTATCAATTCTAATGTATTACATTCAATGCAAATTTCAGGTGATGAAGGTTGTATATTAAATACATTTGTTTTCCATCCAAGCTTAATATCAGGTGCAGCAGAAAGTGTTTTTTTGCAGCGTTATGTACGTCCGCTATTAGTATGCGATACATTGCCTTGTGTTCCATTCTATTGTGAAATTGAATGGCAACGTCAAGCTGTACACTGTATTCAAGAAGCTTATGAGTATTATAAAGAAGAGGAATTTGGCTATGAACTGATTGTTCGTGAAAAGTTATCACATATGTGGTACTTAATTGTTAAAAACATGGTGTCAGTTTTAAAGCAACAAAGCCAGAATGTAAATCATAACATAGTACGTATTAAGGTAATGCTGGATTTTTTGCATCATCACTATGAGAAACCACTGGATCTTCAGCAAATTGCTGAAGTTGTGGGTATCAGCGAGAGGGAATGTTTGCGTTGCTTTCAAAAAAACATTGGAATAACACCAATACAATATCTTCTTAAATATCGAATTTCATTGGCAGCACGTTTGCTAGAGGATACTGATATACCTATCACTGAAATATGCACTCGTGTTGGCTTTGACAGCCCAAGTTATTTCTCAAAGATTTTTAAAAGATTTATGCATTTTACACCATCTGATCATCGGAAACGACAAAAAAAGGTTAGATGATTTACAAAAATACCAAATATTTCGAATACATTACCTCCAGTCTGCCTTTGAAATTGATATATAAAAATCAATAAATAAAAAAGAACAGCTATTTAAAGCCATTCTTCAATAAAATATTATTTTTTACTGGAGCTAGCGGGGGGAATCGAACCGCCGACCTACTGATTACGAAACAGTAGGTAAATGGCTTATTCCAGACATTTCTATATGATATGCGACATGTTTACGACACGCTTTACTCTTTTTTTCAATTACTAACTCAAACTTCGCACATTAAAAACACGCTCAAACGTTGATGCAAAGGACTTTTCCTGAAAAAGATCCATTCAGGCACAGGGTTTGAGACTACTTTTTATCATTGCCGGTAAATTTTGAAGAAACTGATCGAGCAGAATAGACATTTTTTCTTCACTAAGTTGAAGAATATCCTGACAAATACTCAACATCAGCTCAATCAATAGAAGATAAGACTCCTGATAAGTGATATCAGCCAGTTCATCACATGTCCAGTAGAACAATTCCCCGATGCTGCGCACATCAAGGTTAAACCGATTTTCCAGTGATAGCATTGTGTAGCGGGTAAAGACAATGGCAACATAGGGCTGTCTGGGCATCAAAAGACAGCCCTCTAAAGGATTTTGTCAGTTTCAGATAGGATTTGCATACTTTGAAAAAAACCTCAATCGCCCTTATGCCGATGTTTCAATTATGCCGATATTTTTAAGGATGGATATGAGGGATACCATATCATAAGCATGCGGAAGTACCCCTTATCCATTTGTCGGCATAACTTATTTCAGGCCGCTGAGCTTTTTCAGAATTTTCTCGTCATCGGCATATTTGAAAGTGATATCTTCCCTGAAAACAGATTTATCATCATCTGCCAGTTTTGACGCCGCTTTTCTCTTCATCTCCAGAGAGGCCTGTGCATAATAAATCAGTGTCGTTTCCTGATTTGAATGACCAAGCCATTCAGCCACGAGAGGTAAAGGAACGCCTGCTATGTACAGATGCAACGCTCGACTATGTCGGAAAAGATGCGGATGTAGATGTGGCAATGTCCGCTCTACACACTGGGCTGATTTTTCATACACTTTCATGAACCGTTGGACATTGTCAGCATACATTTCCGCCGTGAGTTCATTACGAACGGTATAGAAAAGTAGCCTGTCCTGGGACTCCTCCGTATCAGGATGATAATCCTTACAGTATTCCCTAAACAGCCTTGCTACCTCGCTACTGATAGGAGTTACGCGATATTTCTTACCCTTTCCCAGAATGCGGATTTCAGCATCATTATTCTTTGTGATGGCAAAGTCTTTCACCTTGAGATTCAGGAGTTCCTGGTCTCGGCATCCGCTGTCATAAAGCAATGCGATAAAGAACCTGTCCCTCCTGCCGGTTTTCTTCATAATGTCAGGCTGTTTGATGACAAGCTTTGTCTGCTCAATACTAAGGCAGATCAGTTCCTGCTTACGCTGATCCTTAATTCGCGAAATCAGAGCAATATCACTAAGGTCGGAATAGGCGATTTTTCCATTCTTATGGAGATATTCGCAAAAGGTACGTAAATGCGGCAACCACTGGTTGATAGTGGTGCATTCGTTATTTCTTTCGTTTTTCAGCCATTCCATGAATCCGTGGATATTTTCTTATGAAAAGTCACAACACAGGACTTCTGAAAGAGCTTTATTATGCTTTTCCTGGACATATGCAAGGTACAGGTTTAATGCATACCGGTATGAGTCAGCCGTGTTATCGCTTCTCTGCCGGATAGAGAGCAGGTAACTGCCAAGGAATTTCTTGATTAAACAGAACAATTCAGGATCCTTAACTTTACGCATTTTATTCATCGTACCTGAAAATGGTATCGAACTGGCTCCAATCTATTCCGGCAGATTTGCGGAGCCTTTCCGGCAGGATGTGCACATAATAAAGGGTGTCTCTGAATTTGGAATGCCCCATATAGGTGCTGAGATACGGCAGCATTGACATGACATCCCGCCCTTCATCAACCCAACGCATGATGTTGTGACTGGCAAAAGCGTGACGAAGGTCATACGGTCTGGGATTTACGTGTTTTACGAGACCACTTTTGTCCCAGCAAAGATGGAAGTGCTTTGTCATCCACCCGGTATCATAAGGGATGCTATCGGTTCGCTGAAAGAACCATTCTCGAGTACCGGCCAGCTTATCATATCGACGATAAAGTTCCAATAAATCCGAGGACACGATGATATGGCGCTCCTTATTTGAGTAGAGAGTAGCCTTTCGCTGTTTGCCACCGTCTAATACCCATGCTTCACATCCTTCATGGGGCGTTTTTATTGACATATCATCTCAGGTAATTCTGATTGGATTAAAACTTGTCCAATAGGCCGTATCAAATCCGGTCTTACCGTCGTAATAGTAAATGACGGTATCGGCTGGGATGGGCGTAGTTCCTACTGCTGGGGCATTGCCTTTAAATGTGATAGTCAATCCGGTACAAAGGTTAAAGGCGTTATCATTAATCAAGGTCACTGATTCTGGCAGGGTGATGGTTTTGAGCGCTTGACAGTTTTTAAAAGTTGCAGCACCGATAGTTGCAAACGTCGCAGTCTCGGCAAAGCTCACGTTAGTTAAATTGATGCAATTTTGGAAGGCGTAATTCCCCGTTGATGTTACTGCTGCTGGAATCGTAATTGATGTCAGCGCTTGGCAGTCATTAAACGTGTATTCAGCAATGGTTGTAATCTGTGAAGTCCCGGCAAAGGTCACCGTCTCTAAAACGGTACATCCGTCAAAGGCATGCGATTTAATTGTCGTAACCGTTTCAGGAATTGTCATGGCACTCAGCGATGTACAATTTTCAAAAGCATTTAGACCAATGAGGTTTAGCGTTGAGGTCCCGGTGAAGCTTACCGTGGTCAATCCGGCACAGTTTTGGAAAGCATAGTCATCAATTTTCGTGACTTTTTCTGGAATCGTGATGGTTCCCACTGCTGTACACCCCTCGAACGCATACAAGCCAATTGTTGCGACGGTTTCAGGAATTGTGATGGTGGCCAATTTCGAACAATCTCGGAACGCACCATTACCAAAAGTTGTTATTGTTGGCGTCCCGGCGAAGCTTACGGTGGTCAGATTTGTACAGTTTTGGAAGGACCAACCCCCAAACGAAGACACGCTTTGAGGGATTTCAATCCCAGTCAGCGCTATACAGTTATAAAAAGACTCTCTTCCAATGGTTGTAAGTGTTGGCGTTCCGGCAAAGCTTACCGTAGTCAGCCCTGTGCAATTATAAAAAGCATTATCCTTAATCGCTGTCACACTGGCAGGGATGGTAATCCCTGTCAATGATGTACAATCGTCAAAAGTCTCGATTTCAATCGCTGAGAGCCTCGATGTACCAGCAAAGGTCACCGTCGCTAGGTTTGTACAGTTTTGAAAGGCATTTTTACCAATGGTTGTAACCGTTTCGGGAATGGTAATCCCTGTCAGCGCACTACAGCCAATAAAGGTCGCTGGACTAATGGTTGCCAGCACTGAATTCGCAGCAAAAGTCACCGTAGTCAAACTTGTACAATTTTGAAAGGCATTATTGCCAATCGTCGTGACACTAGCAGGGACAGCCATCCCGGGCAACGCACTGCATTCGGCAAAGCCCTGATTGCCAATCGTTTGCAGTGACGAATTTGCGGCAAAGGTTACTGTGGCCAACTGCTCACAATCATAAAATGCCTTTTCGCCAATTGACGTGACCGCTTCCGGAATGGCAATCGCTGTCAATAATTTACTGCCATCGAAGGCCTGAATACCAATGGTTTGAACTGCAGACCCGGCGAAAGTCACCGTGGCCAATGCCGGACACGCCCTGAAGGCACTATTTCCAACCGTCAGTACATTTGCGGGAATCGTGATAGATCCCAATTTCGCACATTCATAAAAGGCCCCGCCATCAATGGTTGTCAGCGCCGCATTTTCGGCAAAGGTTACCGTAGTCAATTCACTGCATGCTCTAAACGCACTGTCACCAATCGACGTGACACTAGCCGGAATGCTAATCTTTGTCAGGGCGGTTTTTGACCTGAATACATTGACGCCAATACCAGTTACTTCAATTCCCCCCACTGTCTCCGGAATAGTCACATCGCCACCAGCTCCAGCGTAGGCAGTGATCATGCCTGCACCATTAATTTGAAATACTCCGGTTGATGGGAACTCCGCGGTAATAACTGGTGAATTGGCGGCATTACTGACGCTTGTTGCCCCTGCCACCGTAAAGAAATTCGCTGTAATGTCTGCTGTGGTATAGGGGTCTTTCAAGGTCAAGGTGATGGTGGCCACATAGGTCGTTGAGGCCGCAAAGGAGGTACCTGCTGTAACAGCCGATCCATCTTTTACACGCCATGCAATCGTTCCGGTATATTGGGCCGTCTCATCAATGATGGAATCTGCTGTTGCCCCATAATAAGGCTGGTTCACGCCCGCAATATCCGCTTTCAGATCTTTAACCGTGACGTTACATGTCGCCGTTTTTCCACCATCAGCAGTCATAACAGTAATGATCGCCGTGCCTTCGGCAACACCGGTCACCTTGCCAGCGGTATCCACCGTGGCAACACTCTCATTATTTGAGCTCCAGTTGACTGCCGGATTCGTTGCATTAGCCGGTGCGACCGTCGCTGTCAGTGTTTCTTCTCCAGCTTTATTAAGTGTGAGATTAGTTTTGTTGAGACTCACCCCGGTGACTGAAACCAGAGGAGCGTCACCGGTTGCCGGGAACTCCGCGATTACTTCCAGCGAATTAGCCGCATTGCTGACTGTTGCCTCTGTCACTGTAAAGAAATCCGCCGAGATATCCGCTGTGGTATAGGGGGCTTTCAAAGTCAGGGTGATGGTAGCTACATAGGTCGTTGATGCTGCAAAGGCACCTCCAGCTGCCAGCGAGTCCCCATCTTTTACGCGCCACTGAATGGTTCCCGAATATTGAGCGGTTTCATCAATGGCAGCCTCCGCTATTGCCTCATAAACAGGCCGGGTCACGCCGGTTATTGCCGGATTCAGGTCTTTTACTGTGACAGTACAGGTTGCGGTTTTATTACCATCAGCGGTGGTAACCGTAATGATCGCCATGCCCTCAGCAACACCAGTCACCTTGCCATCCGTATCCACGGTAGCAATGCTCTCATTATCTGAGCTCCAGCTGACTGCCTTATTAGCAGCATTAGCCGGTGCGACTGTCTCCGTCAGGGTTTCTGCACCATCTTTATTGACAGTGGCAACGGTTTTGTTCAAACTCACCCCCGTGACCGCAACCGGAACGACGACGCCACCACCGCCATCCGTTGACGGAATCACCGGTGGGATAACCACTTCCGGGTCCACGGTATGGGAATCCGGGGCTTTTTCAAAGATAACCCCATCGGCATTGACTTCTGCTCGATGTACTTTCCCCTCGCCTTTCACCGCAGCCGTTCCATCCAGTACCAGGTCATCCACTGTTGTTCCGCTATTCAGGGTCACTGTGCATCCCGCTGCGTCACTTCCCACCGTCAGATTGCCGATGGACGTGTCCTTCCCCTGGGTGGTCAATTTCATATTGGGGGCATTCGCTGTCACACTGTCAAATTGACCTTCCAGAAGCACCACCTGTCCTTCAGCATCTTCGGAGATCACCACTTCCAGGCCGTTCAGATCAAGGGCGACAATCCGCACCTGTCCAGTGGGGGTTGTCTCCACGGTAATTTTTTTGTAACTGCCCCCATTGATATGAATGCTATTGATACCACAGCCGCGAACCACGGTGTCACCTTCTACCGTTACGTTATTCAGGGTAACATCACCATCCCCAACAGCTTCGCTAATGGTCAAATCCCCCTGAATTAAGAGATTCTGGAGGATCACCCCATCAGCGCAAATTTTCACATCGCCCTCGATACTCTGGGTTTCTGTTTCCTGCCCATAAGTGCCAGCTGTGTCATAAACCACCGGTTCGATTACGTTTTTCTCAACTTTCACCATCAGGGCTTCCAGCCGCAGGGAACTTCCGACAGTACCGAGTTGCTCACCATCCTTAATCCACTGGCTTGCATCTTCCGGCAGATCCCCGATATTCTGAACATGGCCCCGGTATAAAACGCTGTAACCGGAAACCGATTGACCGTCAGCATCGGCCAGGATGATTTTAATGGCTTCAATCCGGAGGCTTTCCCCCCGAGTGCCGGCGTATTCCCCATCTTTCGGCCAGGACGTGGTATCGTTTACATCATAAAGCCAACCCTTGTTCTGGACGTGAACATTATAGCGAAGCTCTAGACCGGACGGTATTTCCCCGGTCAGTTTGATTTCAAAGCCCTCAATCCGTTTGGACTGACCGACGGTTCCGATGATTTCCGGACCCTCCACTCAGCTGCCATCAACCGGGACATCACCAACATCCTGAACGTGCCCCCGGTAGGTAACAGCCACCGGGTTTTCAACCGCCAAAACAGTTACCGGCATCGATAAAATAAATACTGCAAAAAAGACGCACCAATAGAATCGTTTGTTGTTCATGAGAATTTCTCCAATCACTTAAATTTTGGCATTTGTATGAAATCATCGAATTCAAACAACCTATTTTAACTTCTCAAATTCCATATCCTGAACGCAAAGATACCTATGTTTATAGATTAACATATGAATATTTAATATGTCAATTTTACTGACAATATTTTTGATCCGCATTTAATGACCGTTATTACCGACTTTTATTGTTAGTGATTTTCTGAAATGACACCATAGCATTATTTTGTTTCGTCCATTGTATCCTTAACCTCCTGAACGTTCGTTCTTTCAGGTTAGTCTACAATAATTCGACCTGTTTTACACTACGCCCTCTTTGTCGAGTAGGCAAGGGGGATTTCACCCCAAGTCTCTCACAGAACCGTACGTGACACTCTCGCGTCATACGGCTCTTGTTATCCAATCGTTGGTTTGATACCCTCCTCCCAATGATAAAAGAGTTTAGTTTTTGAATTGGCTAAATGCACTAACATTCGCCAGGCTTTTCTTTTGCTTTTCTTGACTGTTTTATATTTTCTCTTTAACCACTGTACGAGTGTCTTATTTACATAATCAATTTCTTTTCGTGCTTCTCTGGAACAGAATTTTGTGAAATAATTCATCCATCCTCAAATAATCGAATTTAACTTTTCAGCCAGTGATTCCAGTGAACTTGTTTTGCATGATTTTCTTATTTTTCGGATTTTATCTCTGAAGTTCTGCGCAGAACTTTTACTTACCGCTGGAGAAAAGGCATTGAAGAAATTTCCATTTTTGCTTTTGACAGATCTTCTTCTAAACGTATAACCCAGAAAATCAAACGATTCATTTTCATATCGTTTATTATAACGATCACTTCGGCCGTAAACTATTTTCGTTTTATACGGATGGATTTCCAAACCGCACTCTAACATTCTTTTCTTTAGGTATTCCAACAAATTGAATGCTTCCTGTTCGCTTTGACAGTGTATGACACCATCATCAGCATAACACACCCATGGATTTTGAGGATATTTTCTACTAATCCATGTGTCGAATGCATAGTGCATAAACAGATTTGCAAGAACCGGGCTAATAACACCACCTTGCGATGTACCCAATGACCTTTCTCTTAATTCTCCATCGTTCATCACTATTGGTGCCTTAAGAAATCTCTCAATATAAAGAATGACCCACTTTTCATCGGTATGCCATTTTACTGCTTTCATCATCTTTGTGTGATCAATATTATCAAAAAGTCCTACAATATCAAACTCAATCAGCCATGGCATTTTCCAACAGCGTTCACGTGTTATGGCAACTGCATTGATTGAAGAACGGTTTGGTCGATAACCAAACGAGTTATCATAGAATATGGGTTCTACGATGGGTTCAAACGTCAACCGTACAACCATTTGTGCAATGCGGTCTTCATTCGTCGGAATTCCCAATAGCCGCATTTCCCCATTTCTCTTTGGTATTTCCGCACCTTTTACTGGCTTTTGAAAATAGCTGCCAGAAGACATTCTGTTCCACAATTTATAAAGATTGTTCTTCAGATCTTTTTCATATTTTTCGAAATTGATTCCATCAATCCCACCTGCCCCTTTATTTGCTTTTACACATTTGTAGGCCTGTAATATTTGATATTTTGAAATTTGAAACGACTTTCCTTCTTGCCTAAAATCCTCCCATTTCCGGTTGTTCTATTTTTGAAGTATAGATAACAGAATCCCTTCGCTCCCTTCCCATTACAGGAATTTCATCACTACTACGAATTCTTCCGCACCTGAATGATTCATCGCTACTTTCATCCTTGTCATTTTGCTGCTTGGATTTTTCGCTTAGCATTATCATTCAGGATTATTCTGTTCCTTATAAGAGCCTATGCCATGCTCCTGAAGCTATACACCGGCAGCCATCTGACCAGTAATCAGGTTTCCGTTAGATTAATCCCAACTATGTCTCAAAACGGTTGGTTTTGACTGCATTTTAGTATTAACGATGCTTCTTCGGTCTCTTCACTTTCGTTCAGCTACATGGCACACACCTGACTGATTATTCAGCCTTTTCCGTTTGCGCTCAGCACCATAACTTTTGGTTATAGCACCCAAAGGTGGTTTGAAACCCACACCTGAATGTTGATTTCGAGAGGCCTGCTCTCATCTCTTATAAAGCAAGAATTCAGATTTTCTACTTTCCCTCCTTTCCACTTTCCTGAATCCTTCATGACACACTGAATCGCTTACTAATAGACGGGTTTTTGCGGAAGAACCCCGCCACCCCGTAATATCCAGTTAGCTCCGGTTCTTTTTTATTTTTTGTGGCACCTTGTATTTATGCGCTTACAGAGTTTTTAGATTTTTATCAATCGGTCATACTTTTAGGTGAAGAGTAAAATCAAAAAAATAAAAAAGAATCGCTAATTAAAGCCATTCTTTTAACTAAATATTATTTCTTACTGGAGCTAGCGGGGGAAATCAAACCCCCGACCTACTGATTACGAAACAGTAGGTAAATGGCTTAAAATAGACATTTATGTGTGATATGCGACATGTTTACGACACGTTTTACTCTTTTTTTCGAATGTTTATACTTGTACATGAATTACCACTTTCATTTATTAAACTTTAGAAAACGAATGCACCATTAAATAACTAATGTCTGACCTCTATTCTGATCAACCCCATGCAGTTGCGGACGGATTCCATGATTGTCTTCCAGGTAATTTCCGATGCATAAGAAAATTTCTTTTGATAAGCCAGGCAAAGATTTTCCATGACACTGCTATTTTCCACTTCATCAACGATCAATAGCATATCGGTTAAATAATGCTCTGTACCACGCTTGTTCGCAGTTGCCATCAGCGCCTGATTGAAAACTGTAGGATTCATGTTTTCACCATATAATTGAAGCAGGCTGTGGATGTCATAAAAATCTCTCATGCGGGTATTGGTGGTATTGCGGGAAATAATGGTTTCCAACTTTTCGACCAGAATCGACTCCAGATTGTAAGCCCAGATATCAATTGCACGTTCTTCCAACATCAGCTTGAGTTGATACCGAATTTCTTTAGGGGTAATAATATCACCTGTGGAAATATCCACCTTAAATGGTGTGATCACGCCATCAAACTTTGTCTCGATACTAACCCTGATCCCCGGATACTCGGCTTCATCCATTATCTCACCAATGCTCTTGATATAAAAAGATACACCATCGTCCAAAGGAACCGAGGCAATCGAAGTAACTATCTGCTCAACGTCATCAGCCTTCACATTGATTCCTTTTACCGTGGCATCCAAATCCATGGTCGATCGTGCGTTTAACCCGATCATCGCCGTTACTAGAATTCCCCCCTTCAAAATGAATCGATCTTTATATTCAGAAAGAGAAATTCGCTCCAGAAATCGTTCCATCATATAATGTCGCATCAGCATCTGGGCATCCGCTGCTTTTTTTTTTTGATAGATTACGGATCAAATCCTTCAGTTGTTTTGATGTCTTGATCATAATAGTACCTCCAGATATTGTCGCAAAATTTTTTCAACCCGAAACAGGGATGCATACTGCATTAATGTTCGCAAATTCTTATCTTTGCATCGGACATATTGCTTTATTGCGTCTTGAAAGGTCTGGATTTCAACCCCTTTGCGACTGCGGATCAGATCACAGATGGTTCTTTCCATATCATAAACCGGAACCGTATGTCCAAAGGACGTCTGAGCAGTTGTGCAGCCTACTCCATGAAGCTCGGGCTTAACCGTATAAACCTGGACTCCATCGGCTTTCAGCCGGTTGGGATTATAGCCAGTCTTAACTGTTATCGAATAGGGAGCTGGTTCCCGGTCCGTCAAATCATGAAGAAACAAAGCGGTTTCATGCGAAAAGACAGCTTGTTTACTGCGAAGATGTATCAGATACAGCGTATCGATCCAGGCATCCGCTGAAGCATAGACGCCATGGGCCACCTGTTCCAGTTTTTTCTCTTTAATATAATCATAAAATACAGGTTTGGAAATTCCTTCGGCAACAACCTGCGAAGTTTGAACAATGCCGTCATGATCGGCTATCAATTTATCCAGCTGTTCGTATCGGTCCACGATTCCACTTCCTTTCATACTAATATTATAAACATTATTAGTACGAAAGTAAATATGCTGAATGTTCTATTCATTAACCGTAATCGGAAAAACGTAAGAGAATTTGATTAAAACCTTGAAATTTTGTCACTTTGCTTGGTGGAGGTGACCCGTAACGGTTCAAGGTGACAATTGATATAAATCATTTTAGACATAAGGTCTTTGTTTATAAAACTATTTTCTAAGTGGTAAATTTTTATATTGACGATTCTATATTTTTTTGATCTAATCACGACTCCTTCTCTTTATCCTATGAAAGCTGATAATGATGCATCAATCAAAATAAAGTTAAGTAATGACTACCAAAAATAGACTTAATGCTAATAATTTTAAAAAATAAAAACTTATTTCCCAGTTTCTAAAATATCTGATGGCTGATTACAAAACAAAAATAAATTTTTTATAGACTTATTAACTCTCTACAAATGATTCATGTGTGTCGCCTAGTGCTGATTCACCTTTAGGGACAACCATAATTTTGATCCCTTCCAGCCGATAGCCAAACCCAGCTGTTCCGGCTGCTTCTCCATTTTTGGCCCAATCCAGCCAGCCGAAATTTTGAGCATGGACCTGATAGTAAATGTCATATTGGCCGGCATCTTCGCCGGTCAGATTAATTTTGATCGCTTCCAGTCGCAGTGCTTGTCCTTGGGTTCCGCTCATCGCGCCATCGGCTGCAAAATCCTGCCAGCCAATATTTTCCACATAGGTTGAATATTCAACGCCAAGATTTACCTGGTCTTCAAGTTCTATTTTTATCCCTTCAAGCCTCAGACCCTGTCCTTCAGTTCCGCTGATCTCACCCTCGGATACAAAACCCTGCCAGCCGATATTCTCAACATGGGTCTGATAACTGCAGCTAATTTCCTCATTGTCATCACGATAGATGGTCAGGCTATAGTTTTTTGTACTGGCGTCCTGGGCAACGACCATAAGCTTAACTTCATTATCCCCGAGAGAAAGTGGAATTGTCTGTGAACCTCCCTGGTTTAAAATAGCGCCGTTTAAAAGCATGACGGCATTTTCGTCGAAGGCTGATGCGGTCAGCTCGATCGTATCCACATCACTGTCCACACTGGCGTAGTAAGTGGTGGTTCCTGGGTCAAAGCCCGGACTTAATGAGCCAGCGTTAAGTGACAGGCTGGTCAAATCGGCATCATTGATTATTTCGTTAACAGAGTTAGAAACTGAAATAATATAGGCTTTCGACTTACCGTCCTGGGCAGTTATAACAACCGGAATCATATTAGCGCCGTTAATGAGGCTTACACTTGTTTCGCTACCTGAAGTTGCTTCCACGCCGTTAATGGTCAGGCTGGCTCCAGGGTCAAGGGTCTGGGCAGTAATGCCGATGATGTCAATGTCGGTGGCGTCCACTCTGTAGGCGGCTGTATTCGTATCAAAGGCAGGGCTTAGACTGCCCGAATTAACGGTAAGACTTAAAAGATCAGCCGGTGCTTCTGTGGTAAAGGAGGCAGTGGCAGCTTCCATAGTTATATAATCAGTGTTTTTAAATCCGGAAATGTCTATGGTATAGCTTTGATAATAGGCTAAGCTGGAATAGGGAATAGTATAGGTCCGACTACCGTTTGACCAAACTCCTCCACTGAGGGGTGTGCCGTTAATCGTAACCGTGCCGGTTACGGTGGTATCCATATTATCGTTGTTAAAAGTAATGACCACATTGCCGTCAAGTGGTGCATCACTGTTAGCTGGGCTGATGCTGTCGACCATTGCTGCCGTTTCAAGCGTCCAGATGGCGTACAGGGTTAAATCATCGGAGATTGTAATATTGTCGCCTGGTGCATAAGATGTGCCGCTGTCATCTGCTTCTGTATTCCACTCTTTAAAAGTGTAACCAGGATTTTCAAAAACACTTGAATCTTCGAGTGTTGCCGTTCCAACCTGAGGAACATTTTCGATTTTAGAGTCCGACCCAACATTGTCATAATAAGTCAAAGTATAAGCCAGTGCATATATGCCAGCATCAGACCAACCGGGCAGGCTAAAGCCATAGAGCGGCCCTGATTTTGGAAAATGCGTATGGGTTTCTGTATCGGGAGTTGTACAGCTATCATGTGCTAAAAATACCAGGGCATCACCACTTAAAGAAAATGAATTATCATGTCCACCCGTACCATGGCCAATATCTTCGCTACCTACGGAAAATACCTTACCGCCTTTTATTAAGATTGTCCCGCTATCTCCCTCTGAACCGCCACCGATACCGGCACCACCGCCGTAGGCACCGGAACCATTTCCACCGGTAGCAGTGACCGTGCCATCGGTGATGGTAATCGTACCGCCATGTCCAGCAAAACCGCCACCGCCGATACCGGCACCTAGATCTCCACCCCTTGCAGTGACCGTGCCACTGTTGATGGTAATCTTTCCTCCTTGTGCTTCAGATCCGCCGCCGATACCGGCACCATATTCACCGCCGGTTGCAGTAACCTTACCATTTGATATGGTAATCGTACCGCCAACTTTACCAGATCCGCCGCCGATACCGGCAGCACTTTCCCCGCCGGTTGCAGTAACATTACCATTTGATATGGTAATCGTACCACCAACTGCACCAGCTCCGCCGCCGATACCGGCACCGCCACCGCCGTTCCATAGACTTGGTGTACTTCCACCGGTAGCTTTGACCGTCCCGTCGTTGATGGTAATTTCACCACCAGCTCCACTTTTACCGCCACCGATCCCGGCACCATACTTTTTACCGATTGCAGTAACCTCTCCGTCGTCGATGGTAATTTCACCACCAGCTCCACCATTACCGCCGCCGATACCTGAACCAGAATCTCCGCCGGTAGCAGTAACCTTACCATTTGATATGGTAATCGTACCGCCAGCTGCACCATTTCCACCGCCGATACCGGCACCTTTAGATCCACCAGTTGCAGTGACCGTCCCCCCCGATATGGTAATCGTTCCGCCATCTCCATGCTTGCCGTCGTCTTCCCAATCGCCGCTGCCGATTCCGGCACCACCTTCATCTCCGCCGGTTGCAGTGACCGACCCGTCGGTTATGGTAATCGTCCCACCAGCCGCATTATAACCGCCACCGATACCGGAACCAGCATATCCACCGGTTGCAGTGACTGACCCTCCCGATATGGTAAACGTACCGCCAGCTCCGTAATCACCGCCACCAATACCGGAACCGGCATATCCACCGGTTGCAGTGACTGACCCCTCCAATATTGAAATAGTACCGCCAGTTACTTGATAACCGCCGCCGATACCGGCAGCGTATTTTCCGCCAATTACATTAAGAATGCCATCTCCTTTTATTTCTAGCTCTGTGCCTGTTTCCACTTGGATACCAGGCTTATTAGAACCGCTTTTAAGAGTATTTGTTCCATTTATAATCAGGATGTTACCGATGCCTGAAAAGCTGAGGGCACAGGCACTGACGTCACTTGTTACCGAATCAAGCGTCAATGTGACACCCTCGCCACAAGAAATTTGAACATTTTGACTGCCGATCAGCGTTGCCGTTGCACCCGCGTCTACATTAACTGTATCGCCTGCTGCACAGGTACTGATATCAAATGATTGGCCGTCAGATACGGTATTCGTTGTTGCCTGGGCCGTTTGCGGTAACACTCCAACAATCATTAACATGCCGATGACAATAAACAAACATTGGGGTATTCTTCTTTTAAATAACTTTTCCATATTATCCTTTTTCTCCCTCTTGTTTTTTATATTTCGTTAGCATACAGCTCAACGTTATTGCTCCAGTTAATTACCAACCATCCATTTATGTATGAATAAAAGACTTTATCACCAAGCAAACAGACACGAATTGTTTATTCTTGGTATTTGAATTCATTGTAATACTTCCGTTAGTAAACTACACTTTAATTATAGTATACATGATTCATTAAAAAAAAAGCTACAATTAATTATAATTATTCATTTCTTCTATCTTACTGAATACTACCGCAGATGGTATTGAAGGAGCTATTATATGTTTGTTCTGTAAAAATCAAACTGATAAATTGTCAAAATCGGTGTTAAAATACCCATAATAAACGGTTGAAAATTCCCCAAAAACACGGTATGTTTCTTCTTAAAGATAAGGAGGACAACCGAATGATTACAATTGAGGAGTATTACATGATCAAATGTTTAAAGAACAAGGGAATGTCAATCATGCAGATTTCCAGAGAAATGGGTGTTGATCGAAAAACGGTCAGCAACTGGCTTAAGCACAACGAACCGCCAGCATATCGGAAACGTCAGTTTCGGCAAGGAAAGCTTGATCCGTTTAAAGATTATATCCTGGAACGAATGAATGAAGGCTGTGTCAATGCCGCTGTGATTTTTGATGAAATTGCAGCCGACGGGTACCAGGGGAAAATGACGATTCTTCGGGAATTCATGAAACCATATCGCGAAAAAGTGTTAGCCAAAGCATCAATCCGCTATGAAACGCCCCCTGGCAAACAGGCYCAGGTTGACTGGGGAGAATTCGTTGTCACGATGCCCGATGGAAAGCTCAAAAAATTGTATGCMTYCATCATGGTTTTRGGSCATTCCAGAAATTATTATCTTGAGTTYACSGAGARTTCRAAATTTGACACATTAATCGGYTGCCATGAACGGGCATTTGCCTATTTKGGYGGTGTAACWGARAGYATTCTGTATGACAAYATGAAAACKGTYGTTGCCCACAGTCACAAAACCGGCAACGATAAATGGAATCAGCGGTTTTTGCGATTTGCCGAGCATCACCATTTTATTCCGGTTCGGCATCGGCCTTATCTGCCCCGTTCCAAGGGCAAGGTGGAACGCGGGGTCCGATATGTACGCGGCAACTTCTGGCCCAGAGTCAAAAGCTTTTCCGATCTAACTGACCTCAATGAACAGGCTCGACTCTGGCTGGATACGAAATGTAACGTCAGGCTTCATCAGACAATTCACAAAATTCCCCGTGATAGACTGAAGGAAGAACAGCTGAAACCCGTTAATACCGAACCGTTTCTTTCTGTGGATCTGGTCAGCAGGAAGGTCATGAATGATTGTATGATCAGTTATCAGTCCAATTATTTTTCCGTTCCCTTCCGCTTTGTTGGTCACCGTGTCGGTGTGCGGGATCTGAGAAATGGAACGATTGAAATCTATGATGAAACTGGTGCTTTGATTGAAGGTTACCGGAAACCGGCTCAAAAACATCAGGTTCAAAAAATGAAAAAGCACTTTGAAGGATTGAACAGTCAAAACCATAAAGCCAAAGCCCGCAAAGCACCGCTTATGATTCCAGATCAATCGCCCAAAGTGCATCAAAGACCGCTCGCAGTCTATGATTCTTTAGTCAGTGAGGTGACCATATGGTAACCCATCACCTGAAGGAAGCTTTTGATCGTCTGAATCTCACGCATATGGCCGCCGTTTATGACCACCATGCTGAAGAAGCTTCCAAGGATAGTATATCCTATTTGGAGTTTCTGGACAAGCTGCTTTGGGCAGAAATTGATGCAAAAAGAGAACGGACAACTACGACGAACTTGAAACTTGCAAAATTTCCCTATATCAAGGCCATCGATTCATTTGACTTTGATTTCCAGCCCAGTGCCAATCAGCGTAAGGTAAATGAACTGAAAACGCTCGCCTTTGTGGAACGTTCCGAAAATGTCGTGTTTTTGGGCCCGCCCGGCGTTGGCAAAACTCATCTGGCCGTAGGTCTGGCGGTTTGTGCGATCAAAAGTGGCTATACTGCTTATTTTCTCAGTGCACATGAACTGATTTCAATGATTCAGGAAAATATTGTTTCCGGGCGCATTCATCGCAAACTTAAAACACTGAATAAACCCAATATCCTGATTATTGATGAAGTTGGCTATGCGGCCATGGATGATGAAGTGGCTCATTACTTTTTTCAGATTGTTTCCAATCGCTATGAAAAAGGCTCAATCATTCTGACTTCCAACAAGTCCTACGGTAGTTGGGGTGATGTGTTCGGAAATAATGTCGTTGCAACGGCGATCCTGGATCGACTGCTGCATCATTCCACAACGATCAATATCAAAGGTGACAGCTATCGGATTAGGGAAAAGAAAAAGGCTGGCTTTTATGATGTCAGCCTATATGAAAACGAATCGAACGATGCTAATGGGTAATTTTTACCGTTTATTTTGGGAAGTTTTAAAATGATGTCAGCCTATATGAAAACGAATCGAACGATGCTAATGGGTAATTTTTACCGTTTATTTTGGGAAGTTTTAAAATGATGTCAGCCTATATGAAAACGAATCGAACGATGCTAATGGGTAATTTTTACCGTTTATTTTGGGAAGTTTTAAAACGGTATTGACAAAATTACGCAGAACATCCAAAAAAGGTTCGAATTATTTAATTTTCTAAAACATCTATAAATATCTTCTAGAAAATGAAACGCGCGCACTTGTACTACCCTATAAATAAAAATATTATTCAATTTACAAAGTAAGTATTCAATTCGGTTTCTCTTAAACGCATGGCCACGCTTTCGGTCAGCATAAAATGATGATCTTGACGACATTCGCAAATGTAAGTTTAACCAAAGTGTTGTTGTAAGAAACGGTGCTAAGATCCTCCTCAGGGGAATTTTTGAAATGTTTTTGACATTGTGAAAAGTACGACAAAAAGTAGGCTACAAGTACGACAAATAATAGGGGTAAAATAACCAGAAATAGCCAGAGTTTTTTGATTTTTCACAGTAGGTCACACTTTCGGTGGAAACATAATTCAAAAAATAAAAAAAGAACCGCTAATTAAAGCCATTCTTTTAATAAAATATTATATTCTTACTGGAGCTAGCGGGGGGAATCGAACCCCCGACCTACTGATTACGAAACAGTAGGTAAATGTCTTATTGCGGACATTTATATATGATATGCGACATGTTTACGACACGTTTTACTCTTTTTTTCGAATGTTTATACTTGTACATGAATTACCACTTTCATTTATTAACCAAAAAACGAACGTACCATAAAATAACTAATGTCTGCCCTCCATTCTGATCAACCCCATGCAATTACGGACGGATTCCATGATTGTCTTCCAGGTAATTTCCGATGCATAAGAAAATTTCTTTTGATAAGCCAGCCAAAGGTTTTCCATGACACTGCTATTTTCCACTTCATCAACGATTAACAGCATATCGGTTAAATAATGCTCTGTACCACGCTTGTTCGCAGTTGCCATCAGTGCCTGATTGAAAACTGCAGGATTCATGTTTTCACCATACAGTTGAAGCAGGCTGTGGATGTCATAAAAATCTCTCATGCGGGTATTGGCAGTATTGCGGGAAATAATGGTTTCCAACTTTTCGGCCAGAATCGTCTCGAGGTTGTAAGCCCCAATCAATTTTACGTTCTTCCAGCATCAGCTTTAATTGATAACGCACTTCTTTGGGAGTAATGATATCACCTGTGGAAATATCAACCTTAATCGGTGTGATCACGCCATCAAATCTCGTCTCCATATTAACCCGGATTCCCGGATACTCGGCTTCATCCATTATCTCACCAATGCTCTTGATACGGAAAGATATACCATCATCTAAAGGCACCGAGGCAATCGAAGCAATAATCTGCTCGACATCTTCAGCATTCACTTTGATGCCTTTTACCGTAGCATCCAAATCCATCGTCGATCGTGCATTCAATCCGATCATTGCTGTCACCAGAATCCCTCCCTTCAAAATAAATTGATCTTTATATTCAGAAAGAGAAATTCGCTCCAGAAAACGTTCCATCATATAATGACGCAGCAGCATCTGAGCATCTGCCGCTTTCTTTTTTGAAAGATTCCGGATCAAATCCTTCAATTGTTTTGATGTCTTAATCATAACAGTACCTCCAGATATTGTCTCAAGATTTTTTCAACACGAAACAGGGATGCATATTGCATCAGTGTTCGCAGATTTTTATCTTTACGCCCGACATATTGCTTTATTGCATCTTGAAAGATTTGGATTTCAATCCCTTTTCGACTGCGGATCAGATCACAGATGGTTCTCTCCATATCATAAACCGGAACCGTATGCCCAAAAGGCGTCTGTGCGGATGTGCAGCCCACCGGATGAAGCTCCGGTTTAACCGTATAAACCTGGATTCCATCCTCTTTTAGGCGGGTGGGATTATAACCAGTCTTGACCGTAATCGAATACGGTGCTAGCTCCCGTACCGTCAAATCATGTAGAAATAAAGCGGTTTCATGGGAAAAGATAGCTTGCTTACTTCGAATATGAATTAGGTAAAGCGAATCGGTCCATGCATCCGCTGAAGCATAAACGCCATGAGCCACCTGTTCAAGTTTTTTCGCTTTGACATAATCATAAAAAACAGGTTTAGAAATTCCTTCGGCAACAACCTGCGAAGTTTGAACAATTCCGTCATGATCGACAATCAATTTGTCCAGCTGTTCGTATCGTTTCATAAGCTCACTTCCTTTCGTACTAATATTGTAACAATTATTAGTATGAAAGTAAATGCATTGCGCTATTTTAAGTTCATGAATACCTCCTCCATGACAAATAGTAATTTTTTTCTGTAACAATCCTTATTGAACACTTCTTTATCTATTTTTATCATATCGAATGATATCACATATTGTTTTTTTCACGATTATAAATTCTAATCACCTGACCTTCAAATTCAGTTTAGATATCTTTCTTTTCAAATATTTTTCAACAAAAAAATAAATTTCAAGTTTAGGATAATCGATATAAAAAAGCTCTATTATTCTCACTTCCAACAAATCTTATGGCAGTTGGGGTGAAGTATTCGAGAATAACGTTGTCGCCACGGCCATACTGGATCGTCTATTACACTATTCCACAACTATCAATATCAAAGGCGACAGCTATCGTATCCGAGAAAATAAAAAAGATGGTTTTTATGATACCGGCAAGTTTGACGAAAACCCATCAATTAAACGAGGATTTTTCGACCGATTTTTTTATTATAACCCCTTCATATCTGCTCACAATTTTATTGTCCAATTAATTGTAGCCTATCCAGTTTTACAACATACGTCACACTTCCGTTTACCCTACTCTCCCCAGCATAGCTGGAGGATTAATATTTTTATTTAGTGTTTTATTTTTTTTTAATCCCGTGGATTCGTCTACCCTTTCAGCCGATATTTGATCGATAGAGTGCGTCGCTCAAAAGTCTGATTTACTTGCAAGGTTTCGCATTTTTAGGGTGCATCAACCTGAAAATAGTCTTTGTATGACGCATTTTCATAAAATATCAAGGTTTATGAATAATTCGGAATAAATTGATTGAATATATTTTGATGGGGTAGAAGTGAAGAATAAAGCAGATGTTTAGGTGATCCCAAGAGATCTATTCAGAGATGGTATTGGATAATTAATAGAAATTTAAGGAGGACAAACATGTTGTTTAAAAACAGAAAAGATGCGGGAATCAAACTGGCGAATGCTCTGGAAAAATATAAGCGCGAGGATGTTATCGTATTGGCATTACCCAGAGGCGGTGTGATTCTGGGGGTTGAAATCGCAAAGATGCTAGATGCTCCACTGGATATTCTTTCAACAAAAAAAATAGGCCATCCCCTGAACAGTGAGTACGCTATTTGTGCGATAACTGAGGATGGCGATCCTATTTGCAATTCAGCTGAAGTTAAGAATATCGATCCGGAATGGCTAGCCGGGGAAATAAAAAAAGTGCGTAACGAGATTAAAAGGCGCAGAGAAATATTTCTAGGGGGAAGAGCACTGTATTCGGTTGAAGGAAAAATAGTAATCATAGCAGACGATGGCATTGCCACAGGACTTACAATGATAGCAGCCATTGATGAGATAAAAAAACGCAACCCCAAACGACTGGTTATTGCGATTCCGGTAACGCCATATGATACCGCCCAAAAGTTGAATTCTATGGTGGATGAGTTAGTATCGCTTGATATAGACGCAAATTATCGGGGAGCGGTTGGCGCATATTATGAAGATTTTACACAGGTAGAAGACAGTGAAGTCATTTCGATCCTTAACGCCTTTGAAAACAAGGACGAATCAGCATGAAAAGCATCGATAAGATCGTACATATCCCTGACGGACAGATAAAGTTAATCGGCTCATTGAAAATTCCAGAAAGCGCAACAGGCGTAGTGCTGTTTGCTCATGGAAGCGGCAGCAGCAGAAACAGTCCCCGGAATAATTATGTGGCAAAGGTGCTCAGAATCCATGGCCTTGGGACTTTGCTGCTAGATTTGCTGACGGTTGAAGAAGACATGAAATATAAAATGCGTTTTAATATCGATTTACTGGCAAACCGGATACTTGTGACGACAAAATGGTTACAGCAGCAGGAAGAAACAAAAAAACCTTACAATCGGATATTTTGGTGCCAGTACAGGCGCTGCGGCAGCATTGCAAGCGGCGGCAATACTAGGAGATCAGGTAAATGCTATTGTTTCCAGGGGCGGCCGGCCCGATCTGGCATGGCCTCATCTTCAAAGTGTAAAATCCCCAACACTCTTTATTGTTGGGGGAAATGATAATATAGTCATCGAATTAAACCAAAAGGCCTATCGCAAAATAATCGGGCTTAAGCAACTTGAAATTATTCCCGGAGCTACCCATCTTTTCGAAGAACCAGGCACGTTGGAAAGGGTTGCTGAAATGGCTGCCAATTGGTTCGTTGAATATCTGAAATAGAAATAGGGAAATAAAACGAGGGCGATTGAATAATGAGCAACCGAACAAAAAATAAATGATAAAAAAATGACATTGAAGGTAAAGGAGGCTAAAGAGATAGAGTTCCATGAAGAAAAGTAAGCAGAGAAATAAAGAAGAACGTTTATCTAAAGCCGTTCTTCAATAAATAATTATTTTTTACTGGAGCTAGCGGGCGGAATCGAACCGCCGGCCTACTGATTACGAATTATATGGTCAACGTATAACAACTTTCATGCAATCACTTAAATGTCTTTATTATGCCATCTAAGTGATTGCTCTTTTCATATTTTTCAATATATTTCATAACTTAATATGTTTTTTCATAGAAACGGACGCCAAATGGACGCCAGAAAATGCCTGTAATTCATTTAGACAAAGCAGCGTTAGAAAGTGTATAATGTCCACAAATAGTTGGACACAAAATCCAGAAAATAAGATAAACTATACACATGAGTAGAAAACGACGAACCTGGACCCCAGAGGAAAAAGCAGCCCTCGTGCTGGAAATCCTCAGAGAAGAAAATACGTTAGCCGAGATCTCTAAGAAGTATGATGTATCTCAGCAATTATTAAGCCGCTGGAAAACCGAATTTATCGCCAATATGTCCGCCGTCTTCAATAAGAAAAATGAAGATGTTGACAAACTCAAACAAGAGCATGAAGATGAAAAGGAGCTGCTCGTAAAGAAAATAGGCGAATTAACATTGGATGTCGATTGGCTTAAAAAAAAACAAATCCAAATCTCTCAAATGAAGAAAAAAGAACGTTAATTGATTGGAAGCACCCTTTCTTAACCATAAAAAAACAGTGCCAACTTCTGACGCTATCGCGATCAACAGCTTATCATGAACCCATAGATGTTGCGCCATCCAAAGATGAAATCAATATCAAAAACGCCATTGATCGTATTCATTTTGAGGAGCCAGCCTATGGCGTCAGACGAATCAGGAATGAATTGCATAAACTGGGCTTTCATCAAGTAGGCAGGCGTCTTGTCAGGCGTTATATGATGGAAATGGATATTGTTTGTTTCTATCCCGGCCCCAATCTGAGTAAGCGAGCCAAAGCAGCCAAAACTTATCCCTACCTGCTGAGAAATCTTGAAATTAACCAACCGAATCAGGTGTGGTCCATTGACATTACTTATATAGGAACCCCAAATGGATTTGTGTATTTAACCGCTATTATTGACTGGTATTCCCGTTATATTGTGGGATACACCATCAGCAACACCTTGCAAACCGACATGGTCACCCGTGTTATAAAAACCGCCATTCAAACCTATGGTGCACCTGAGATCATTAACAGTGACCAGGGCAGTCAGTTTACGTCAAATGCCTATATTGACCTGATTAAAAGCTTTAAAACGACAAAAATCAGCATGGACGGTAAAGGCCGTGCTACCGACAATATTGCCATTGAACGGTTTTTTCGATCATATAAATGGGAACGCCTGTATTTGCTGTACCCGGAAACCGTCACTGAAGTGAGAGCCATGACAAAGGAATACATCGCTAAATATAACAATGAGCGAGGTCACCAGCGATTCAATTACAAAACACCGGCAGCTGTATTCTATGAAAATATGGCATTGGCTGCCTAATCAAAACGCGAAAGGAGATTTATCTAAAAATTTCTAATTTCGTGTCTTGACAAGCGTGTACATTATAGTGTCGCAATACCATTTTCCCCCCACTTCCATTTTCTACTCCAATGCTTTCTAAATGGCTCTTCTACCAGTATTGCATAAATCATTGGTTCTATAAACATTTTTCTAATTTCTTCTATCGATAGCACTTTGACATCTCTGCTAAACAAGACTTTTTTATTCTACGAGCGGTCTTATTAGTAATACAGCTTGAAAAATCAATTGCTGCCAAACGCAAATAGTTATGAAGTTGAAGCCCTAAGTTTATGGCGTTCGAGTTTTATTTAATTCAATAAAACGAATTTATCATTTTCCAAAATAAAACATCCGAATTATTTATTTTTTTTATATTATAAAATGAAAACTTGTTTACTTCATTATTTTTTCATGTTATGGTATCATTAATAGGAGGTGTTCATCATGGTACAAAGAAAACAATATATGGAAAAGTTGAAAAGAATGAAAGACAAGAAAATCATCAAGGTTATTACGGGTATTCGCCGCTGCGGAAAATCTACCTTGCTTTTAATGTTCAGAGCTTATTTGAAAGAATGTGGCATTGAGGACAATCAAATTATCTCGATTAACTTTGAGGACGTAGCCAATGAGCATTTACTTGACTATCGGAAGCTCCATGACTATGTCACAAAGCAGCTTATTCCTAACAAAATGACCTATGTATTTTTAGATGAAATACAGAATGTACCTCAGTTTCAGAAAGCCGTTGATAGCTTGTTTATCAAAGACGATGTGGATGTTTATATCACAGGTTCAAATGCTCAGATGCTTTCCGGCGAATTGGCCACGCTGCTTTCTGGCAGATATATCGAAATCAGTATGCTGCCCCTTTCCTTTGCGGAATATTATGAACTGGTTGGCGGCGATCAGCGGGACGCCTGGAACAGCTATTTCAAAAACGGCGGTTTCCCCTATGTGGCGGTTATTGAAGATGAGAACATTCGCAGGGATTATCTGATGGGAATCTATAACACCGTTTTACTCAAGGATGTCGTTGCCAGAAAACGAATCAGCGATATTCCCCTACTTGAAAGTGTGATTAAATTCCTTTTTGACAATATTGGCAATATTGTGTCTTCGAAGAAAATTGCCGACAGCCTGACTTCTTTCGGACGAAAAACGACTTCAGTAACCGTTGAAAACTATATTGAAGCCCTAACGAGTGCCTTTATTCTATATAAGGCTAACCGGTATGATGTCAAGGGTAAACAGCATCTAAAATCGCTTGAAAAATATTATCTAGTGGATCTTGGACTGCGCCGCATGCTGCTCGGGGATAAAAATGCTGACATTGGCCATATTCTTGAAAACATTGTGTATCTGGAGCTTCTGAGACGTGGCTATACGGTCGATATCGGTAAGGTTGATGATAAAGAAATTGATTTTATTGCGATGCTCGGCAGCGATAAGGTATACTATCAGGTTTCAGCAACTATTCTCGACCCTGCAACCTTTGAGCGTGAAATAGCTCCACTAAAAAAAGTGGCCGACCACTATCCCAAATTTATAATATCAATGGATGAGCTCCCGATGGACGAAGATGGTATCAAACAGATCAATATCGTAGATTTTTTACTTGGAGAATAGATGGGAGTGTTTCAAGTTTCCCAAACAATCCCCAACTCATGGGTTTTCTTAAGCATTTCACTCTTTACGCAAATAAAAAAGAGAACCAAAACGACTCTCTTATGTGATTCTTACTGGAGCTAGCGGGGGGAATCGAACCCCCGACCTACTGATTACGAATCAGTTGCGCTACCATCTGTGCCACGCCAGCAGTAAAACTTACTGAACTATCATAACACAAACCCTAGCTCCACATCAATATATATTTACCATTTTCCTTTTTAAATATGTCCGACTATTTCAGCTTTACACATTTCATTAATAACATAGCAATCAGATTCTGCTTTTTAAAAACTATGTAAACAGGCCAGGTCAAGATTAATTTCTGCACCCTTTCTTGACAGGTGAATGATTTTCTCTGCCAATCCAAGCACTTCCATATGGATATCATTGGTAATATAAGAATCGTAAACCTTTTTTACATCTTTTCACTCTGTGCGGCAAATTGATCCCAAGGGAATCTGCAATTTGAACAAAGCTCTGGGGCTTCAACGCCTTCTATTTTATAACCACAAACTCTGCACTTCCATAATTTTTTATTTATTACCCTCCATTTACATTTTTTCTTATAAGTTTTATTATGACTGATACTATATCTACTCCAAATTTTGAAAATAACTACTTTGATTAAAAAATAACGATAATAATTTATCCTTGTGTAAACCTTTAAACTCATGTTAAAATGATGTCAATTTAATACCAGAGTAGACAAGATGCGTAAAGTGTTAAAGGATGGGAAGTTGCCTTTAAACGAAATGTGACCATTGCGGTATCTTGTCGCTTCCGCTGTTACAATGCAGATTGTAGGTTGCGGAAGCATTACTTTAAAATCAAGGAGGTTTTATGAAAAGTAATGCTTTTATTAGTAGTTCCACCCGGACCCGAGTTGTGGTCAATTGTGGACTGCTCATTGCCATCAGCATCGTGCTGAAAATTCTGTTTGAGGTGATTATCCCTCTTGGTGGTTTTCCCTCTTTGCGGGTTAACATCACTGCTTTGCCAATCATGCTAAGCGGTATCTTGTTTGGACCGTTGGCGGGTTTTGCCGTAGGTTTTATTTCAGATATTTTGTGCTTTATGATTAAACCAGGCGGTCCTTTCTTTATCGGGTTTACATTGGCCAATGGACTCACCGGTTTAATTCCGGGCCTACTTTTTATGATGTTAAGAAACAAAAAAATCAAACATCTGGAATGGTTCAATATGCTATTTATTGTTCTGACATCGATTATCCTGGCGATTTCCGGCATATTCAGTTTTAACAATGGCATCATTTACTATGAAGGAGCGCCACTAAACATGGTATTCTTTGTTCTTTTTGTTGTTTTGATGATCGCATTTGCGGTCTTCCCCATTGTTGTTGTAAAAAAATCCAATCTTGATCGTGAATATCGCAGCGATCACATTCTTTTTATCGTCAGCGTTTCACAATTGGTCACATCAATTTTGTTAAATACGTGGTTTTTAAGTATTCTTTATGGACAGGCCATTGCTGTATTACTCCCTGCCCGGATCATTACCTTTATGGACAGGCCATTGCTGTATTACTCCCTGCCCGGATCATTACCTTTATGGACAGGCCATTGCTGTATTACTCCCTGCCCGGATCATTACAAATATTTTTCTGATCCCACTGTACACGATTATGCTCGTCGGTTTATTAAAAATTCTTCCCAGCTTTATTAAACAACGTTAGTTCTTGTTTTTCAAAAAGAGGCGACTTTTAAGTTCGTCTCTTTTTATTTACCTTTAATTCAGAATTATCCCCACTTGCCATTTTAATTATTTCACACTTCAAAAACGTCCAATTTATTTTTGCTTAATTTCTGTCTGGAAAAAAATATCAAAAACTGTCAATTTTACCTTGATTGCTTGAGTATTCTTTCGAAAAAGAGTATACTAGCAGAGTAAATAAGTAGGAATCTAACGAAAAAAGAAGCAAAAATAATAACCCTTAGGAGGTTTTCAAAAATGGGATTAGTAACATCAACTGAAATGTTCAAAAAAGCTTATGAAGGTGGTTATGCGGTTGGGGCTTTTAATGTCAATAATATGGAAATTATACAAGGCATCGTAGAAGCAGCTGCTGATGAACAAGCGCCCCTTATTTTACAGGTATCGGCTGGTGCCAGAAAATATGCCCACCCCGTCTATTTAAGAAAATTAGTTGAAGCAGCCATCGAAGTTAGCGGTTTGGATATTTGTCTCCATTTAGATCACGGCGATGATTTCGAAATCTGCAAAAACTGTGTTGATAGCGGTTTTACATCCGTTATGATTGATGGCTCAAAACATCCCTTTGATGAAAATATTGCCTTAACAAAAAAAGTCGTTGAATATGCCCATGATCACGGTGTTGTCGTTGAGGCCGAGTTGGGAAAACTGGCTGGCATTGAAGATGATGTCAACGTCGACACTGCAAATGCAACCTATACCGATCCAGACGAAGCGGTAGAATTTGTTGAACGAAGCGGTTGTGATTCTCTTGCAATCACGATTGGAACCAGTCATGGCGCCTTCAAATTTGCTGGTGAACCGCGCTTGGATTTTAAACGACTTGATAAAATTTCCACTCTCCTCCCCGGCTATCCACTGGTACTTCATGGAGCCTCCTCCGTTCCCAAAGAATTTGTGGACCTATGCAATCAATTTGGAGGACAAATTCCCGGTGCCCAAGGAGTTCCTGAAGAAATGTTACGAAAAGCTGCCAAATCCGGCGTTTGTAAAATCAACATCGATACCGATCTAAGACTGGCTATGACCGCTTCGATCCGACAAGTTTTCGTTGAAAATCCCGGTTGGTTCGATCCTCGTCAGTATTTAGGACCGGGTCGTGCTGCTATTAAAGCGATGGTTACCCATAAAATAAAAAATGTTCTGGACTGCAGCCATAAACGATAATTTTTATTATCCTTAACGTGTTTCTCCGTTTTAAGGGCATGTCGCAAAATAACTTTGGTTACTTGCAGGCATGCTCTTTTTCGGTTAATACCATGCATCCTTTGCATAATCTTCTCAGAGCAAACTTAAAGCGCTGCTAAATGGATCAAATTATTCTTCAAGTGATACCGAAACTTAATTTATTTACCGGACTGCCATGGTATAATAAGTAAAAATTTGACTTAAGGATTTTAAATGAAAACAATTGTTATCACCGAAAATGAAAGCAACCAACGACTGGACCGCTTTTTAAAAAAACTCATGCCCCAGGCATCGACAGGATTTCTCCAAAAGATGCTGCGAAAAAAAAGAATCAAACTCAATGGTCAAAAATCCGAGCCCTCCACTGCTATCATAGCTGGTGACGAGGTCCAGATTTATTTCTCTGAAGAAACCATTTCCAACTTCCGCGTCGATTCGACTAAAAAAACGCTGGATAGAAACAGTACCATTCTTGATATCATTTATGAAAACAGTGATCTGCTGGTTCTTAATAAACCAGCCGAGGTACTCACCCAGCCAGATAAAACCGAAGAACTCTCGCTAATTGATTACGCCGTTGACTATCTGATTAAAAAAGGCGATTATGATCCTAAAACAAACCTGACCTTTACTCCGGCCTGTGCCAACCGATTGGATAAAAACACGACTGGGGTCATCCTGGTTCCCAAGAGTTATAAGACCCTCCAGGAAGTTAATAGTGCCATCCGGGAGGACCGAACGGAAAAGGTCTACTATGCGATTGTCTTTGGCAAACCCAAAGCTGCCGATGAGATTGTCGGTTATTTAAAAAAGGATGGTGATCGGAACACCGTCACCTTCTCGGAGCAACAGACCACCCCAACCGATAAAAAAGCGGTACTGAACTACGAAACCCTGGAAAGCCACGGCGACTATGCATTACTTAAAATCATTTTAAAAACCGGCCGTTCTCACCAGATTCGGGTACAACTTTCAGCAATGGGTTTCCCCATTCTGGGAGACCCTAAATATGGAAATCGCTTGATTAACAGCCGCATGTATGAAGAATCCGGCCTGAGCAGCCAACTGCTTCATAGCGCCCAATATACCCTAACGGATATCAAAAAAACATTTACCGCGCCAGTTCCCCCGGTTTTTGAAAAAGCTTTAAAACGCTTTGGCTTCAAAGATCCGTTTTTATTGGAGAAATAAGCATGGGGTACTGGAATAGCCGCGGGCTGCGGGGAAGTCAGCTTGAGGAGAATTTAAACATCACCAACAAAATTTATTTAGAACAAGGTCTGGCTGTGGTTCAAAAAATCCCCACTTCCATCAAACCAGTGGAGTTGGATCCGGCCAAAGGAACCATCAAACTGGCTTATTTTGAAGAAAAAAGCACGGTCGATTATTTGGGAAACATTCAGGGCATTCCTGTCTGCTTTGACGCCAAGGAAACCAGCCAGAAACGTTTGCCAATTGCTAATATCCACCAACATCAGATGGAATTTATGGAGGCTTTCGAAAAGCAGGAGGGCTTATCCTTCCTGATTGTCCATTTTAAATTCTGCGATGAAACCTTCTTGTTACCATTTGGCATGTTAAAAAACTATTGGGATAATGCCCAGCATGATGGCCGAAAGTCGATTCCCTATGGCGACTTCGATCAGAATCTGCGTATTTACCCTTTTCATAATATTCTCCTCCATTATCTGGAGGCGATCAACCATTATCTTACCGGAAAGGAAGAATAAAAAATGAAAAAAATTGCCAGCTTCACCATTAACCACCTGGATTTACTGAGGGGCGTCTACATCTCCCGAAAAGATTATTGCGGCGACCATTGCATCACCACCTTTGATATTCGGATGAAGGAACCCAATCGCGAACCGGTAATCAACAATGGCGAACTCCATGCCCTCGAACACCTGGGGGCAACCTTTCTACGAAATGATCCGGTTCTCAGTGATCAGATCGTCTATTTTGGACCGATGGGCTGTCGAACTGGTTTTTATCTGCTGATGAAAGGCGAATTGACTCCTGAGGATATTTTGCCCCTGATTATCAAACTCTTTACCTTTATGGCCGGTTATCAAGACGAAATTCCCGGTGCCTCTCCCCGGGACTGCGGTAACTACCTGGATATGAACCTCCCCATGGCCCGCTATGAAGCAACAAAGTTTCTGACCGAAATACTTGAAACGATCCAACCTGAAAACATGATTTATCCTGAATAAATAAAAAAAGCCCATTTCGGGCTTTTTTTATTTCTGAGTTTTTGACTCGGTCGCTTTATCCAATTTCTTGTTTTTGCCAACTAGCTTTTCAAATAATTGTTCTGAACGTGATTTTCGTTCACCCATTTTTTTCTCTTGAAGTCGGGTAAATTTATTGATCCGACTAACCCATGTTTTCGCTTCGGCAATCATGCTGCTGTCATCAGGATTTGGAATAACCGCTGTCCATTCCTGAAACAGTCGGCCATTTCGCGTTAATGCCTCATAATTAATGGCCAGAACCTTATACATTTTCTCCCCATTATCGTAGTTCTTCAGTTTAGCCTGGGCTTTTGACCAGCGATGGAAGCGCCCCATAATGTAAGCACCGTCTTCTTGAATAATGGTGACATAGGGTTTAACCAGCGCCTTGTATTTAAAACTCTGGGGTAATATTAGGGTAAACAGGACCGACAGGGTGGCAAAGAAAGCAAAAAAGACAAAACCCAGCCATTTCATCCCTTCTGATAACATAATAAAGAGTAATACCGAAATAACCAACTCAATTCCTAACAAGATCCAGATTTTTTTCTTTTCTGAATTCTTCTGGATTTCGTTTAATTCACCAATAAATCCCACATACTGAGCTTCATCATATTCCCAGATCAGGGCCTCATCTTTTTTCTCCATGAAGGCTTCAAACTCACGATACCGACGATAGTAATAAATAGCATAGCCAAGCGAAAAGACGATAACAACCACCCCGGCATAGGTAAAGTAAAACTGATAAATGCTAACCGCCTTTATCACAAACGGAATAAAAATAATAACGGCCCCTAAAACAGCGACAATTAAAGAGAGCATCATATTCTGTTTTTCGGGATTTTTAATTTCCAACATAACTTTTCACAACCTTTTCAATTTTTATTTAAGATCCTGTTTATTGCTTTTTTATAATTGCTTGAATTTTTCTCTGACCTCAGTCATTTTTCCGCAGGTCATGCTCCCTTCTGGACATGGACCTTCCACGCATCGGGGTCCACCATTTTTAAAGAGCAGCGATGCCACTTTCTTACATTCTTTAAGCATTTGGGTCGCCAATTCACGAATTTCCCATTGGGCTCGGTTACAGCAGCGTTGATTATAAAAATGCAGCAATTCCCGGGTATTCATGGTTGTGACGATTTTTGTCTCACAGGCATTAGGCAAAACAAACCGGGCATCTTCAATACCTTGCTTTTCGGCGGCCATCGCAGCTTGTTTCTCAGAAAGGCCTGACGCCATCAAATCCCTGGTATACTTTTCGATCAGCTTTTGAGCTAGCGCATCATAGGTCTTCTGAGCATTTTCCATCCCCTCAACAAAGATCGTTTCGCCATCTGGCAACGCTTTAATTTCTGGGGGAATCACATAATTAAACTGCCCTTCACTGACATAACGCTGGGATTTCTGGCTAAAGCTGGCCATCCGATGGCGTACCAACTGATGGGTTAAGGCCCGGCTCACCCCTTCAATGGCAAAGGTAAAGCTGGCATGTTCAATGGGTGACGCGTGCCCCATGTCCATCAAACGGGTTAAAAAGCGTTCGACATTGTCATCTGTCAGGTCTTCCATAATCTCATCGGCACCGGCTTTGGAATAACAGAGTTTGGCAGCCGCCGCAACTAATTTTTCGGGCTCCGGCGTGTGTTGAATCAATGTTACCTTTAATGTTGTTTCCATAAGATTCTCCTCTCATTTAAAAAATGTTTCCTCGTTATTCTCCACATTTTTCCTCAAACTTTAATACCTCATTATAACATTTTTCTCGTGAAAGTACAGGTGATAGTGTGCTTCTTAAAAAATTACAAATTGATCACCAATTCTTTCCCTATGGTGACAACTATTTCTATTCAGGTTTCTTCCCTTCTTGGATATAATAGTAAAAAAACGCGTCGTTTTACAAAAGATGGAGGTACCCCTATGTTTGGCAGTCTTGATACCGTCCCTGAATTACTAAAAAATCATCAGTATAAAACGGGTGAAAAACATAAATTTCTTGGCGATTACTATCGCCTGATGATCGAAGAATCCCCCACCACCGGTGTCATCATTGACAATTATAATATGGTTCTCAATGTCCATGATACCCAATCCCTAACACATAAAGAATTTGTATTGGATATGTGGTACCGAGAACAGGCCCGGGAAGTCTTCGTAGAAGCCATGGCCGCGGCCATTGTTATGGCCGCTCCCTACAAGGTTCGTTTTCCCGACTTAAAAATCTATCGGCTGGACAATCGCTGGGGTGCTTGCTCACCTAAAAGCCAACGGGTAATCCTCAACCTGGAACTGATTAAAACCCCCAAGGAGTGCATTGAATACATCGCTTTACACGAGATGTTGCACTTTCGTTTTCCCAATCATAATCTTTCCTTTTATGGTGCGCTGGGCACCCTGATGTCGGACTGGAAAGAACGTGAAGACATGCTTAACCGAAAATATCGTTTAACTTAAAACAAAGATCTGCCGCAATATGGCAGATCTTTGTTTTTATCTCGCTTTTAATGCTTCTAGTCGAACTTAATTCTCTACAAGTGTCATTTGATGTTTGGCATTTTTTTGTTTTGCAAACATCACCAGAATAATGGCGGCAATGTTGATCCCTAAGGTGATAATAAAAGCCAGATTATAACTGCCACCGCTTTTCTCAACCGCGTAGGCGGCAATTTGCGGGCCAATAAAGGCCCCAATAGAAAGCCCGGTCATCACAACCCCATAATTCATGCTTAAGTATTTGATCCCGAAATTATCGGCCGTGATCGATGGGAATAAACCGAATACGCCCCCATAGCTGGCTGCGATCAAACAGATGCCAACCATGAAAAGCGGCAAGTCGCTGGTAAAATACAAGGCCACTAAGCCGGCACCGCTTAGCGCAAACATCCCAATCAAGGTATTATAACGTCCAATTTTATCCGATACAGTTCCCCAGACAACCCGTCCGGTCGCATTGGCCAGTCCGATAAAGCCAACCGCAAACGCCGCCTGCTCCGGAGATAAACCAACCATCACCTGACCGATTGGCGAAGCCTGACTGATGATCATCAAGCCTGAAATACAACCCAGTACCATTAATCCCCAGATCAAATAAAAGTCAGGGGTTTTTAACATCTCCCGGGTGGTAACATTACCAGCACTCTGATTTGCAGCCACCGCTGTAGCCAAACTTGCTATATCAGAAACGGGTGGAGCGGCAATAAAGATTCCCAATACCAGAATGACTCCGGTAAAGATCAGGCCCAAGGTTTGAAACGCCCCAAGTACTCCTTGGACGGCAATGAATTGTACCGCCACGGGTGCAAAAATAAGCGATCCTGCTCCAAATCCGCCGGCCGTCAAGCCCCCAGCCAGGCCTTTATTTGCTGGGAACCACTTAACCGTATTGGAAACGGTAATTGAGTAGATCAGCCCAATTCCCGATCCTGCAATTAACCCATAGGTGATGTAGATTTGATAAACCGTGGTAATCATGCCGCTTAAGTAAAGCCCCAATCCAAACAGCACACCGCCTAATAAAACCACCATCCGGACACCAAATCGTTTTACCAGCGGTCCGGCAAAAATCATGGCAATGGGCAATACAAATAAGTTAATCGTAAACGCCATTGAGGCCTGTGAGGCTGTCCATCCAAAATCCACCATCAATGGTTTTGAAAAAACGCTCCAGGCGTAGGCAAAACCAATACACAAGTTTATCACAATGCTGACCGTCAGGATCAGCCATTTTTTATTATTCATCCTATTCCCTCTTCTATCTTTCTAGGTAATTAAAACGTGTTCCCATTGCATGATGTTCAAAATCGTCGCTTCGGTAAGCTGCTCAACCTCAGATGCCGTTACTCCCGGTGCCAGTTCTTCCAGATACAAACCTTCCTCCGCTACCCGAAACACTGCTTTATCGGTGATAATCATATCCACCACCCCCGCGGCGGTTAATGGCAGGGTACATTTCTTTCGAATTTTTGAGTTGCCATGCTTATCTGTATGCGTCATTGCCACAACAACGCGTTTACAGCCGTAAAGCAAGTCCATGGCGCCGCCCATTCCGGTTAAAAGTTTACCGGGAATCTTCCAACTGGCAATACTGCCGAGTTCATCAACCTCCAAAGCACCGACCACAGTCATATCAATATGACCACCCCGGATCATCGCAAATGAGGTTGCCACATCAAAAACGGCACCACCGGGAAGCATCGTAATCGGTTCTGCCCCGGCATTAGCGATATCCGGATTGCTTTCACCGCGTTTCGGTTTAGGTCCAAACATCAGTCCGCCATTTTCGGTCTGAAGAAACACCTGGGTTCCTTCCGGAATATAATTGGCCGATTCGGTCGGTATTCCAATTCCCAAGTTGACATACATCCCGTTCTTAAATTCTTTAGCAATTCTTTTTGCGATATAATCTCTCGACATTTTCAGACCTCCTATAATTTATTTGTGGCAATCCACAATTCTTCGTAAATCGTTCTTCTTTCTTCATAGCTGTGACCCTTTACAATATAATCCACAAATATCCCTGGCGTTCCAATGTTCTCACAGGCAATCTCCCCGACGTCTACCATTTCGTCTACTTCAACAATGACAATATCTGCCGCCGTTGCCATCACCGGGCTGGTGTTGCTCATCCCTTTGTACTGCAAATTTCCTAAGGGATCACAACGATGGGCCTTAATCACTGCCACATCAGCGCGAATCGGTTTAAACAATAAGTAGGGTTTGCCATCGACAATGATCTTCTCTGCCATGTCTTCAACTTCAGTTCCCATTCCCACTGGTGTAACAACGGCCCCCAGTCCGGCGCCCCCAGCCCGTATCCGCTCGACAAAGGTGCCCATGGGACTGAGTTCGAGTTGTACTTCCTCATTAACAATCTGCTTAATCAAATTGGGATCCGTTCCCACATGCGAGGTCACATATTTTATAATTTGCTTATTTAAAACCAGTTTTCCGATATCAACACCACCGCCCCGATAACCAGCGCCGATGCTGATGACAGTCAGATCTTTGATTCTGGCGGTTGCTATTGCGTCGATCATTTTTAGTGGAACAGCAGCCCCTAAAAATCCTCCGATCATAACAGAAGATTTATTGCGAATCTTTTTGACGGCTTCTTCTCGTGTAATTTGTACTGCCATTTCAATGACCTCCTTTTGTACCTGTATTACCAAATCCGATTGGGATGGTTACTCAATTTAACACGAAACTGATCAATTGAAACTACAATTTATTGACCGATAAAAGGAATTTTTCACGATATCTGCGTGAGGTTTACACCAATTTTCTTTAAGTAGATGTTTAATACATTAATGTTACCCTTATAACCGTTATTCAAGTACCTTTAATCCGACTCAAGAACTGTTTTATTAACAGCGTATTTGCAACAAAATATCAGTTAGCTAACAATACTTAATGTTTCTACAGATATAATTCATTTGTTTGTAAAATATTGATTTTCCATCAATTTAGAGGTCTATATTTTACCTGTATTCTTGTGGTTTTGAACAAAATAAAAAATAACTGGATAAAACAGCTCTGCTGCATAATCCAATTATTCTCTATTTTTTGTTTATTTTGCTTTTTTAATGATCACCTTAATCCGGTTTTTCGCTGCGTTTATTTAATTAAAACTCAAACATGCATTTTATTTTTTAGCATTCTTCTGGTTTTTTCAGGTATCCGATGATAAATTGTTTGCAGCAATACAATGATGCAAATTCCCGAGACCGCCACAATCAGTGACCAGGTTAAATGGATGCTACCCAGCACGTTTATACTGATAATTCCATCGATGCCAATCGCCAGCACAATCACAAAAAGAATCAGATTAGAGGGAATAAATATAAACTGGCTCTTATGACGGGTGTGTTTCAAAACGAACCGGAACAGGCTGATATCCAGATAAACCAGGGTCGCAATCGGAAAGGCGTAACTCAGAAACCAGTTCGATTGACTTCCCAGAATCAGGAAAACCAATAAACAGGTGACGACCACCGTAATATAAGCGCCCAGAAAATTGTAATTCGGCTGTAAATAACCCATGGCAAAAAACACGATCGCAAAGATACTAAGATCTGCCAGAGCAATATATTTAAGTAACTCATGATTCCAGGGGTAGACCAGATAAATCACCCCGATGATGACCATGATGCTTATGGCAATAATGGTTAACGAAAAAAACGCCTTATTCTTTTTTCCCAGATGATCTTCATCATAGGTATTGATCGCCTGAGGATATTTAGCGTCATGGGGGTAATTCCCCTCATTGACATCCGGTATCGGAAAGTCGCATAACGGACAGCACTTCACATCATCTTCAACTTCAACACCGCATTTCGGACAATAAGCCATCTTCTCACCTCTTATTCGTTTCTATTTTTACCGGAATCCCCAGCTGTCTTATTTTTCTAAAAAAGATCGTTTCAATCACGGTTTCTCCCGTTGTTTTTCCAAAACACAGAGCCAGACTATTGCCATAACTGACCGTTACCAGCTTTAGTCGGCTTTCAGCACTGGGCGAGGGAAAGACTTCAAAGCGCTTCACATAGGGGCTCAGTTCTTCCGGAACGGTGACCATCCCCAGATTGGACAAACCGCTGGTATAGCCCCTTTCGCCGTAGCGTTTGTAAACCACCGGCATTAACAGTTTTTTTACCCAAAGGGGAATGATCCTTAGAAAGATCAGCTGTTCATTACGCACATTTCGAGAAATATAACGATTAATATGTTTCCGATTCATATAAAGGCCCATATACCCCTTGATCTGCTCGATAATTTCCTCCCGGGTATAGTAACCCAAAGCCAGATCAATCTCCGGGTTCAAACTGATAAAGAAATTTCTCAAGGTAATGGAAGGAAACATCCTTCTCAAATCCACTGGCACATTGATGGCAATCCGTTGCCGGTGCTTCTTATTCTCACGAATGGGGAGCCCCATAATATATTCCTGAATACTCTCAAAATAAAGGGCCAGAATAAACTGGGTCAGGGTACAGCCATAACTTTTGGCTAAACTAAGCATCGGGGCCACTGGCACAAAGCCGGTCAGTAAAAGGTATTCGCCCTTGGAAAGAAGTTCAAAAGGAAAATGGAATACCTTTTTACTACCAGGAGGAGGGGGGACATTTTCTTCATAATAAACCTTAAACGAGTCTTCAAACTCTCCCGGATCTACTTGTGCATGGATGTCCATTGCTTTTCCCAGATTTTTAGGAACAATACCTTTTAATTGTTTAAAATACTCAATGATCAGCGTCTGCAGAAAAGCCAGCCCCCCGCTGCCATCACAGATACTGTGATTAAACTCCACATGGATATACTTTTTATAATAAAGCACCCGAAAAGGAAAGGTCTTCCCCTGTCGCTGCCGCATCGTTTTACAGGGATAATAGGTTTCTTCTTCGACCTTTGGAATCGCCTCGGTATGTTCATAATAATACCAGAAAAAACCCCGTTTTAAGGTCACCTGAAAATAGGGAAAGCGATGGATAATCTGCTCCAGAGCCTTTTGTAAGGTGACGGGTTCGACCGTTTCTGATAATTCCACCGTCATCCGATACACTGTTGTCATCCGTGATGATGCAATGGCCGTATAAAGTACCCCGGCATTATCCAAAGAATAGAAGTTCTTTTTCTGATTCTTCTCCTCCATCATCAACCTCCGCCCCTGAGAAAGTTCTTCCGAAAAGTATCTAAAAAATCGTCAAACTGATCATTTTTTACGGCCAGAGTAACGTCCACCGCAACCAGTGAAAAAACACCAATACTCTCCTGGCGCTCTTTTGACAGGGTCACCTGCCATCCCTCACCAGTAAAGGTATCTGCATCTATGGATCTTGCTTTTGCGGCCAGATATCGTTCAAACTGACATCTGGGAATTCCCCGCATATTAAGTTTCTTAACTGTGAATTGATCCGGATTAAGCAGTTCCCCGAGTTTTTGATTTGAGTCGGTCATTGTCTTACTCATTTCTGTTCGTATTTCTATTATATTTTGCAGGATTATTTTACCATAGTCTTCTTAAGTAAATGCTGAAATTTTTAAGTACGTGATCTTTCTTTTGCTTGTTTACTCACTCAATTCCGCTCCACTAATTTAAAATAAGTAAGATTACTGCACATCGATTACAAGTTTTGCCTCACTTTGTTAAAAAAATGGTTGAATATTTTCTCTTTACTTTTGTCATTCTTTTTTACGGCCTTTTATTGGCAATTTAAACTTGAAATCTGAACTCACATAACGATCTGCTCCTTTTAACAATACTGTAATATTACCCTTGTAACTGACCCCAACCCATGTTAAAATACATCCAATTAAATATAACAGAGTAGACAAGATGCGTGAAGTGTTAGAGGATGGGAAGTTGCCTTTAAACGAAATGAACTCATTGCGATATCTTGTTGCTTCCGCTGGACCCCTTACAATTAAGGGTTGCGGAAGCATTGCTTAAAACATTTTGTTTTATTTAAGTAATGCTTTTTTCATTTGGTTTTAGTAAAAACCATTCCGGATCAATGTGAAATTGATTCGGCGATAGGAGAATAATGATCGATCAACAAAAAATTCAAGAAGCTGTCACAATGATTTTAGAAGCCATCGGCGAAGACCCGACCCGGGAAGGCCTGGTTGAAACCCCTGCCCGGGTGGCCCGGATGTATGCCGAAATTTTTTCCGGACTAGGCCATACTGCCGAAGTTCACCTTGCTAAAACCTTTGCGGTAAAATCCGATGACATTGTCATTGAACGGGATATTCCCTTTTATTCGATGTGCGAACATCACCTGTTGCCATTTTACGGTAAGGTACACATTGCCTATATCCCCAATGGTCGGGTAGCTGGCCTTTCAAAACTTGTGCGAACGGTTGATTTGTACTCAAAAAAACCTCAGCTTCAAGAAGTATTAACCACCGATATTGGTGAAGCAATTATGGCGTATCTCCATGCCCGGGGGGTCATGGTTATTATCGAAGCCGAGCATCTCTGTATGAACATGCGGGGCGTTAAACGTCCCGGTACCCGAACGGTTACTGCGATGCAAGCCGGTATTTTTATACATAACAAGGAACTAAAAGATGAAGTGCACAAGCTGTTAAGCATTAAATAGAGCATGTTTTATGGATACGTTAAAAAACACCAATCGACTGTATCAAAGCAAAGACTATCAAGCTCACTTGCAAAAGATAGATGCCCATGAGGTTAAACGGCAGTTTTGTTGTCATACGATTGACCATTTTTTATCGGTGGCCCGCATTGCCAGTATTAAGACCCTAGAAGCCGGTTTTGACGTCTCCCGGGATCTCATCTACACCACCGCATTGCTCCACGATATTGGTCGTTTTGTCCAATATGAGGACAAAACACCCCATGAGATTGCCTCCCACCAATTGGCAATTCCTTTGCTTAAAAAGCTTGATTATAGCGACCACGAAAACAAGCTGATCCTGGCGGCAATCCTCAATCATCGAAACCCGGAAGCCCAGGGATTTTGTCGAATTATCTATGAAAGTGATAAATTATCCCGGGCCTGTTTTTCATGTCCGGTTGAAAAGGAATGTGATTGGTCTAACGAAAAGAAAAACCTGACCATCATTTATTAAAGGAGTTTTTATGCAAATAGGCAGTAAGAATTTTGACTTAAATAATCAGGTCCTCATTATGGGGATCTTAAACGTTACCCCGGATTCATTTTCCGACGGTGGCAAATTTAACAATCTCGATGCCAGTCTTAAGCAGGTCGAAAAGATGATTGCCGACGGCGCCGATCTCATTGATCTTGGCGGCGAATCGACCCGACCCGGTCATACCCAAATCAGCGATGCCCAGGAAATCGATCGGGTTGTACCGATGATTGCGGCTATCCATCAGCGCTTTGATATTCCCATTTCCATTGATACCTATAAAGGTGCCGTCGGGGCCGCTGCCTTAAAGGCCGGCGCTGACCTGGTCAATGACATCTGGGGATTTAAATATGACCCTACTCTGGCCGAAGTGACCGCTGCATACCAGGTTCCCTGTATCCTGATGCATAATCGTGATAACCAGAACTACCAAAACCTGATGGCTGACATTAAAGCAGATCTGCAGGCATCGATCGATATCGCCCTCAAAGCCGGCATCTCCCGGGACGCGATCATCCTTGATCCTGGCATCGGTTTTGCCAAGGATTATGCCCAGAATATGGAAACAATGCATCATCTGGAAACCTTGCAAACCTTAGGCTACCCCATTTTGCTGGGTACCTCGCGCAAAGGTTTTATCGGTCTGACCCTAAATCTACCGGTTACCCAGCGGGTTGAAGGTACCGTGGCAACCACTGTCATCGGCGTTATGAAGGGCGCTTCCATTATCCGGGTCCATGATGTTCTGGAAAACAAACGCGCTGCTCAAATGGCTGCCGGTATTATGAAAGGAGCACCATGGACAAACTCTATATAAAAGATCTGGAAGTTTTTGCCTACCACGGGGTTTTCCCGGAAGAAAAAACGCTGGGCCAAAAATTTTTGATTTCGGTAACCCTGACACTCGACATGCAGGAAGCGGCCCTCACCGGCGACCTGACAAAATCGGTACACTATGGTGAATTATGCCATGCTCTGGAAGTCGAATTTAAAAAAGAAAGCTATGACCTGATCGAAACCGCCGGTGAAATGCTGGCTAGCTATGTTTTAAAACACTATTCCATGGTTAATGATGTGCGCATCATGATTAAAAAGCCCTGGGCCCCGATTTTAAAATCGATGGACACCGTAGCCATTGAAATTAATCGTGGCTGGCATGAGGCTTTTATCGGATTGGGGACGAATATGGGCGACCGCAATCAGAATTTAGCCGAAGCCATAGAAGCCATTAAAAACAGCCCCGGTATTGAAGCGTTGATCCAATCCACGGTCATCGAAACCGAACCCTGGGGTTACACCGATCAGGATGCATTTCTTAATTGTGTCTTAAAAATCAGAACAACGCTCCCCCCCACTACCCTGATGAACCTGTTGCTAGGCATCGAACAGGGGCTCAAACGGGAACGGACGATCCACTGGGGACCCCGAACCATCGATTTGGATATCTTATTCTATGACAATCTCATCACCGCTGATCCCCTGGTAATTCTACCCCATCCCAGAATCCAGGAACGGGCTTTTGTGATAGAGTCAATGGTAGAAATCGCACCTTATTTTGTTCATCCGCTGCTTAATAAACGGATGTTTGAAATTTTTGAGACCTTAAAAAAGGCGTAAAAAAAGAGACGTATTGAAATTCGATACGTCTCTTTTTTATGTTTGCCAAACCGCTTTATCGTAAATAGTCGCTCTTAATTCATCTGGTCATCATTTATGCTATCCAAAATAAATAGCATAAGCCGTTCGACTCGGGGTGGTCAGTCCCATTTCAGTAACAGAAACACCGATCTCATCTTCAACATTCTCAAATAGGTCAAAGATCTTCTTCCCGGATTCCAGACGAAATCCCTCTTCACCAGGGTAGATACAGTCCAATATCTCAACGCCGTAACGACTTTTTATATCACGAATCAATGTTTCTCTGGCAAATTCACAGGCAAAATTACAAAGTTCCATAATAATGTACTGATCCAGCAGATTTTCGCGGGAAAAACAATGATCTTCGATTTCTGAACCGGCCGTGACAATATTCGGAAAAACATAGGTTGCCTTGGAAATCTTCTCAACGCCAACTTCACTTTCAAAAATAACGCCATCCAGCGTGAAGTGTGTAGCATCAATGATTCTCGCTTCGGAAACCCGATATAAAACCTTCGGTAGAGGAATGTTTCTTGCCGTTTCAAGAATCCGTTCAATCGGCAACGCCCGTTTTGATCCTTTTTTCATTCGAATATGTTCATAAAACGCGCCTTCGTTCAAGAAAAACCCCAGGTTTGTCATTGTTATGCTGCTCATCTTCACACACTCACTCCTTCTAATAAGCTCGGGCGAAGTAGACCATTTTCTGCGCCGGCTTGCCACAACATACGCATTTGCCTTCGAACAATACTTCCTGTTCATCGTCAAAAGGAATACAACGGATCGATGCCCCGGTATCTTCTTTAATCTTGTCTTCGCAGCTACGGTCACCACACCACATCGCTTTAACAAAACCCGGATTTTCTTTTAAATTTATTTTAAATTCATCGATATTTTCCGCCGTTGATGTTTTTTCTTCCCGCATTTTCAACGCTTTATTAAACAGGTTCGCCTGAATTTCGGTCAGCAATGCCTCTACCGCCTGGGTGATATTATCCAGACTAACCGGGATTTTTTCACTCGTATCACGACGGGCAAGGACACATTGGCCCTTTTCGATATCCCGGGGACCGATTTCCAGCCGGATTGGCACGCCTTTCATTTCCCACTGATTAAACTTCCAACCAGGAGAATAGCCGTCCACATCATCAACCTTGACTCTAAAGTCTTTTCCCAGGGCTTTGCCAATTTCCCAGGCTTTGTCCAGGACGCCTTCTTTATGTTGGGCAACTGGAATAACAACCACTTGAATCGGGGCAATTTTCGGTGGTAAAACCAGACCATTATCATCGCCATGAACCATAATGACACCGCCTATTAATCGCGTTGACACCCCCCAGGAGGTATGATAAGGAAAGGATTGCTCATTATTTCGATCCAGATAGGTAATTTCAAAGGCTTTGGTAAAATGCTGGCCCAGATTATGGGAGGTGCCGGATTGGAGCGCCTGACCGTCATGCATCAGCGCTTCCATCGTATAGGTTGCATCGGCTCCGGCAAATTTTTCTTTGTCACTTTTTCGTCCCACCACCATTGGCATGGCCAGATGACTTTCTGCAATTTCGCGATAGATTCCCAGCATCTGCATGGTTTCTTCCTGAGCTTCTTCGGGGGTCTCATGGAGCGTATGGCCTTCCTGCCATAAAAACTCAGAGGTTCTTAAAAATGGTCGGGTTGTTTTTTCCCATCGGACAACCGAACACCATTGATTATACAAATATGGCAGTTGGCGGTAGGAATTCAGCCACTTTGAGTACATGCTGCAAATAATTGTTTCTGAAGTGGGGCGCACCGCCAATCTTTCAGTCAGTTCTTTTCCGCCACCATGGGTTACCCAGGCTACTTCCGGGGCAAACCCTTCCACATGTTCCGCTTCTTTGGTTAAAAGGCTTTCCGGAATTAATAACGGGAAATACATGTTTTCATGCCCAGTTTCTTTAAACCGTTTATCATAGGCGCCCTGGATCAGTTCCCAAATAGCATAGCCATAGGGTCTGATTACCATAAACCCTTTTACCGGAGAATAATCCACCAATTCTGTTTTAGATATGACATCCGTATACCATTGGGGAAAATCTACTGCCATGGGGGTAATTTCCTTGACTTGATTTGTCTGTTTTTTCGCCATTTTATTTCTTTCTCAGACTTCGTCTGTTAAACAAAAAAATCACCTGCGCAAGCAAGTGATTTTTAGTGGTTATCGAGTAATTATTTTACTTCGACGCTTCCGCCAACTTCTTCAATTTTAGCTTTAATCTCAGCAGCTTCTTCTTTAGTTGCAGCTTCTTTAACTGGTTTTGGAGCTTCGTCAACTAATGCTTTTGCTTCTTTTAAGCCTAAGCCAGTTAATTCACGAACAACTTTGATAACTTTGATTTTTTGATCGCCGGCAGCTGTTAAAATTACATCAAATTCAGTTTTTTCTTCTGCTTCTTCAGCAGCACCGCCACCAGCAGCTGGAGCAGCCATCATTGCCATTGGAGCAGCAGCGCTAACGCCAAATTCTTCTTCTAATGCTTTAACCAGTTCAGATAATTCTAATACGGTTAAACCTTTTACGTCTTCAATTAATTGTGTTACTTTTTCACTTGCCATTTTATAAAACCTCCAAATATTCTTTCTTTAATTTATTTTTCAAATTATGCTTGTTTTTGTTCTGCAATCGCGTTTAATGCGACAACCAATCCACGCATGTTTCCGTTAAGTACGTTAACAAAACCTGAAATTGGTGCGTTTAAGCCACCAAGAACCTTGGCAACCAATACTTCACGTGGTGGTAATTCTGCAAGATCCAAAACGCCTTTAACGTCTAAAACCTTACCGTCTACCATACCTGCTTTAATTTCTAATGCTTTATGCTTTTTTGAAAACTCGCTAAGTAGTTTTGCTGGAGCAACGGGATCGGTATCACAAAACGCAATGGCCGTTGGTCCGACTAAAACGTCAAGAAAACCTTCAAAACCAGTTTCTTTAGCTGCAAACCGCATCATTGAGTTTTTATACACCTTGTAGTCGATACCTGCGGCCCGAGCCTGAGCACGTAACTCAGTCACTTCTTCAACGTTCAAACCACGATAGTCGACAAGAACAGCTGTTTGAGCATTTCTAAGTTTTTCGGCAATTTCTTGTACAACAACTTGTTTTACTTCAATCTTTGGCATGTATTATCTGCACCTCCTTTTAAAAATCGTATCAAAAAAGCTCACTCCACAGCGTGAAGAGAGCTCTATTATTTAATAAGCTTTTTCTCTTCAACCTCGGTAGGATTTACAAACCTACTGTCTATGGATGAATGTGTCTTTAACAACGACGTTATTGTATCATTTGTCATTTTCTATGTCAAGTCGTTTCAAAGTTTATTTCAAGTAATAAACTCCTAGATTTTGCCTGTGTTGATTTTAACTCCAGGACTCATGGTACTTGCCAGCGTAACACTTCTAAAGTATTGACCCTTAGAAGCAGCAGGTTTTGCTTTTTTAACCGTATCCAATAATACCGTCAAGTTTTCTCTTAAAGCTTCTTCCGTGAAAGATGCTTTACCAATAATGACATGAATGATATTGGTTTTGTCTAAACGATACTCAACCTTACCGGCTTTTGTATCCGCAACTGCTTTTGCAATGTCCATGGTTACTGTTCCTGATTTTGGGTTTGGCATTAAACCTTTAGGTCCTAATACACGGCCTAAACGACCAACCTTCCCCATCATATCTGGAGTTGCAATCATTATATCAAAATCAAACCAGTTTTCTTTTTGAATTTTATCGATCATATCGTCTTCACCAAAGAAATCCGCACCAGCTTCCTCAGCTTCTTTTAATTTATCGCCTTTGGCAATAACAAGAACCTTAACACTTTTACCGGTACCATGTGGCAGAACGATTGCGCCACGAACCTGTTGATCTGCATGACGTGAGTCAACACCCAATTTTACATGCAATTCAATAGTCTCATCAAACTTTGCTGTCGCAAGTTTCTTAACCTGTGCAATGGCTGCATCCAGTTCAAATAACTCTTGCTTGTCAAAGCTTTTTACCAAATCCTGATATTTTTTTCCTTTTTTCATCTTTGCCTCCTTGTGGTAATAGCGGTTTCCCTCCCACTTAAGGTGTTTCTACCTTCTAAAATTATTCTTCGATTGTGATGCCCATGCTACGGGCGGTTCCAGCGATCATTCTCATCGCTGATTCTACAGATGCTGCGTTTAAGTCAGGCATTTTTAATGTTGCGATTTCTCTTAATTGTTCATTTGTAACCTTAGCTACCTTGGTTTTGTTCGGTACGCCAGATCCAGACTCAATACCAGCAATTTTCTTTAACAGAACGGCAGCTGGTGGAGTTTTGGTAATAAATGAATAAGATCGATCCTGATAAACAGTGATTACAACAGGAATAATCATCCCTGCGTCATTTGCAGTTTTTGCGTTGAATTCTTTACAGAATCCCATAATATTAACCCCATGTTGACCTAATGCAGGTCCAACTGGTGGTGCTGGTGTTGCTTTACCGGCAGGAATTTGTAATTTAATCATACCAATTACTTTTTTTGCCATGATAACACCTCCTTCATTTTATTATAGTTTTTTTCTCCTAATGGAGTAGCATGAAGAATAGTTTTTCCTTAAGTGTTTATTTTTTCTATTTGTTCAAATCCCAGTTCAGCGAGGGTATCTCGACCAAACATGGAAACATTGACCTTAACCTTTGATTTCTCGGCATGTACTTCTTCAATCACTCCAGTGAAACCTTCAAGTGGTCCTTCAATGACCTTCACTTCGTCGCCGACATGCATACTAATTTCCACACGTTGCTGACGAATGCCCATACTCTTTAGTTCAGCCTTGGACAATGGGACAGGTTTTGAAGCAGGACCAACAAACCCGGTAACACCACGGGTATTTCTGACAACATACCAGGAATCATCTGTCATGAACATTTTAATCATGACATAACCTGGAAATAGCTTCTTCTCTTTAACGACCTTTTTGCCGTTTTTACTTTCCACTACTTCTTGTACGGGGACCTGAACCTCAAGGATCACATCCTCCATATTTCTGTTTTCGACGGTAGCTTCAATGCTTGCTTTAACCTTATTCTCATATCCCGAATAAGTATGTGCAACAAACCATTGAGCCTGTTCTGGTTGATTAGTATCCATGGTTCTCCCTTACCTAAATGTTCATAAATAACGCGGCAAGTGCACCTAATCCTGAATCAACAACCCAAACGAGAAAAGTGAATATCCCAACAATCCCAGCAACAACGCCGGATTTTTTAAGTAATTCATCTTTAGTCAACCAAGTTACTTTTCGTAGTTCATGATGAACGCCTTTAAAAAAGCCCACCATTTTTTGAAAAATGTTTGGTTCTTTACTTTTTTCGCTTGACTTTTTTGGAGTTTTTTTCTCATTTTTTGCCGTTGATTGAGGCGTTTTCTTTTCCTCTTTTACCAGGTTTACTGCCTTATCATCGGTTTTTTGTGCCTGTTGTTGGGTGTTTTCTTTTCCTTGTTTACTACTGGCATTTTTAGTTTTCTTATTAGTTGCCATGATATTCCTCTTTATCCATTATTTCGTTTCTTTATGTGGTGTATGCTTCTTGCAAAACTTGCAATATTTGTCCACTTCTAAACGATCAGGGTTATTCTTCTTGTTTTTCATGGTATCGTAATTTCTTTGCTTGCATTCTGTACATGCTAAAGTAACTTTTACTCTCATTCCAGCACCTCCTACATCCTTATATCAACACCCGCAGGAACACGCAGGCACACGTTCCCTATTTTCATAGTCACTAACATAGAATACCACGAGAACCTGATAATTGTCAATAAAAACATTCAGAATAGTCAATGATTTTCTTAGTTACTGGCAAAAAGAATATGATTGCTTTGGTCCAAATAAAAAAAAGCCCAGCCTTTTGGACAACATTAAAATTATATCAGCAACGCCGCAATTAATCAAGCAGCTTTTATTGTTTTTCTATTTTTAATCCCCAATAATCACAACCAATGATGTTCCCATCAATATCGACCGCATCCGGCATATGCCCCCATAACTTGAAGCCATGTTTTTCAACGAGTTTACGGCTACTGACATTCGTGTCGAAAATAACCGCAATCAAATTTCTGAAACCTATTTCATCGGCAGACTCAATCGCCCGTTGCATCAGCTTCGAGCCGACGCCCTGGCGGTGAAAACGGCTATCAATATAATAACTGATCTCGGAAGTAAACCGAAAGCCCTCCCGTCCAGCCCGAAATTCGGTCAAGGTAATCCAACCAACCACATCACCCGCGAGCTCTGCCACAAACATTGGGTGCCGTGGTGCCGAATGGTGAACAAACCAATCTTTTCGGATTGCCATGGTTGCCGGCGCAAGTTGGGCCGTAAATTTCCGGGCGGCAATCGCCTCATTTAAAATTTCCAATACCCGAGGATAATCCTTTTCTGCTACTAATCGTATGTTCAACTTAGTCAACGCACCCCTGTTTGTAAAATATTTGTTATACCCGTTTCCGAACCTCATGTTTAGTCAAAAGTAAATCGATCGTGCAACCGCTACTTGCGTCCAATTTTTCCGTACCAGGCAATGATCACCGTGGCAATAAAAATTAACGCTACCACCCCTGCTGTTGTTATAATCGGCGAAAGAATGACACTGATCCAGGCAAGAATGACGGGAGAAACTAATGCAAATAATAACAGTAATCCAAAAACGATGAGATACTTTTTATAATTTTCCATACGATCTCCTTGATTAAACACGGCGGTTCCCACGATACAACTCTATGAAGTATAAACCTTGTTGTGATACTTTGCAATAGTTTTTATCGCACAAATAAAATTTTTACAAAACCACAAATTTTTAAGTTTTTCAGCAAAAAAACGGCTATGCCATCGTATTTTATTGTGTCGTTAGATCAGAATAGATGCAGCTTAGCTGAAGTAGATACCTCCACAAATCCCTGCGTCCATACATTGTATAAAAAATAAAAAGATCTTTCGTCAGACATTATTTTAAGTATAACATAAAAAATCAGACCAAAACAGATACAATATTGCATCTATTTCAGCCTGAAAAGTTTGTGCAATTAGTATAAAATAGATGCAATATCAAATAATAAGAGGATATAGAATCGTTTATTCATATGAATTATCAAACGAAACCGCTTCATCGAAGTCGTCACTGATGCTAGGTTCTTCAATATCGAACATTTCATCGTTAATGCCAAGGAGGTTAATCTGCAACGGGTAGCTATCCATAATTACACCGTCATAATAGATCGTTACGGAATAGCCTTTGTTGAGTGGTTTGCTGTAATCGGCGATATTGATACGAACGGCATCTCCAGAGCTACGGATATCTTCACCTTTATCGGGTGTCACGATGGCTTCGTCCCCATCAATGCTGTCAATTTTGCCTTTGAACTGCACAACATCAAGCACTTCAGCATCATCAGTGATTTCACCTTCCAGTGCTGGTGCTGTTATAGGCATTTTCAACTCAACTTGGCTGTCTAGAATCGAATCTTTCGAGTTGGTGGCAACACAGGCGTAGGCGGTTAAACTGAGAGACATAACGCATCCAAGAGTCAGCAACATGATTGTTTTATTTTTTTTCACTGTTATTCTCCTTTTCGTTTTAATTTTAAGCATTTTGTTTTGCTTATGTCTTTTAGATGCGTCTGGCTTTGCGTTTTGTTGGCAATTTGTCTGAATTTCTAAAAAATATGATTAAAGCTGTTACCGACAACAAAAAGCATATACCGAGCCCAATAACCCACGCATCAATTATTGGTGATGCTGGAATATTGACGGGCGGCTCCATATCCATTTCTGGGATTTCAATGTATTCTGTATCAAATGCTCTAATTAGCTTATAAACAAAGCCTGTGCCTAGCATGATGACAAACGCAGCCATCGTAGAAATCGCAACACGCAGTTTTTTGATGGACATGTTGTATGTCCATTGAATAGTACCTATCGGCTTCTGCAGCATGTGGGATATTTCTTTATGACTCATACCACCCAACACCTTCAGCGTGACAATCTGCCGTTGTTTTTCGTTCAGCGATGAAATCAAAGTGTAGTAGTTTTCCATATCGATAAATTCCTCGATGCCCTTGTCAATCATTGGCAGTTTTTCAGCAACGGTGCTGATGTCGATAGTCTGCTTTTCCTTGCGGAGCAACATAAGCGCTTCATTTTTGACAACGGTATAGAGCCATGTCAACGCATGCGCTTGGGGGAATTTATGTGGTTCGAGAACAAATAGCTTAATTAGCGTATTTTGGACAGCATCCTTGCTCACCTCGTCGTTGCCGGTAATCGAATATGCGATGCCGTACATAATACGAAAATACTGTTCGTATAAAAGTTCGAACCCAGACAGTTCTTTGTTTTTTATCAAATCAAATATAGTTTCAATTTTGACAATATTCATTATTACCTCCTTTATCCTTATGCTGTTTAAATGCAGCATCATCGTTGTTTTGTTGGCTTTTTAAAAAAATATTTTTTTACTACTTTTTGTGATTCTGTAGAGCATGTGCTTATCGACTTAGGTACTTCTATGTAAAAAAATTTATTGTATTATCATTGTTGTGGAGAACAAAAAGGACGGCTGAAAACCGTCCTTAATTTTTCACTGTGACATTAGTACAAAATAGATGTAGGGAAAATCTTATTAACCCACAAAAAATAACTTATGATAATTTCATGTACAAAATAGGATACGGCATGCCTTGCTCGTCTACTTCAGTTCTCTTATAAACTTCAAATCCCATATGTTCATAAAATCCTTTTGCTTGTGGGTTTTGCTCATTAACTCCCAGCTCATTAATAAAATATTCCTTAATGCCATATTCAACTAATTCTCTGCCCAAACCATGCCCGCGTTCTTTGGGATGAATAAACAACATTTCAAGTTTTTGTTCATCTATTCCCATAAATGCAACCGAAACACCACGCTGGTTTTCTGCAACAATCAAATTTGGAATCCCTGCTAAAGCCTGCGGAACATATTTTTCAATATTGTCAATCTCCAAATCGGACAAAAATAAATGCGTTTCTTTCACCGAAGCTTTTCGCACTTTTACAAGTTGCTCTATCAGCATAGCATTTCGGTCTTTTACATTAATAATTTTCATTTTAATTCTCATTCGTTTTTATAAACAATCTCATTTGCATCATAACATAAAAAATCAGGTTAAAAAAGACGCAGACTGCGTCTTTTTTAACCTGATAATCGTGGTGCACCCGAGAGGATTCGAACCTCCGGCACGCAGTTTAGGAAACTACTGCTCTATCCACCTGAGCTACGGGCGCAGAAACACTGATTATTATATCAGATAGTCAAGTTTTTTTAAATAGTTTTTTTCTGGCAGCCATGGCTATCAAAAAAGGACACCACCTTTGGTATTCTTTTTCACATCTCTTTGATCTCGGATCGGTCACTTAATTTGTACCATAATACTCTTCCATGGTTTTTCCGCTCTTATAAATATCGGTAGCCACATCGATCCCTAAATAGCGCAGATGCCAGGGTTCATAGGCATAACCGGTAATATCGGTTTTACCCTGGGGATAGCGGACAATAAAACCAAATTTATGGGCATTCTCTTTGATGAATTGTCCTTCTGGCGTTGATCCAAAACTCTCCAGCAGATCAAACTCCACCGACGCACTTGTGACATCCATAGCTAAACCCAACTGGTGTTCGCTCATTCCCGGCCGGGCACTGACCAATTCGGCACCATCAACCCCATAGGTTTCCACATTCCAGGCATAGAGTTCAGTTTGGGTTTCATAGGAGCGATACCCGGAACAACAAAACAGTTCATAACCTTCAGCCTCAGCTGCTTCAAAAAGGTTCGTCAGGCCCGCGATCGCAACGCTTCGCAGTTGGGTATCCCGGGTCGATGGCAGATCAACCGTAACCAGATCAGCGGGTCGATAGTTTGACGAAATACTGTGGTTCTTGTTAACCAGTTTTGTTATACTGTCGGTGCTATTTATATCTGCAGACGATGCATTTTTTATTTCTTCTTTTGTTTCTGATGGCTGTTCAGTCACTGCTGCCTGGGAATTTACCGCTGTTTCACTTTCGTTTGCCACCGCTGTCGTCTGGGACTTCGTGTTGTTATCAGTCTTTGCCTGGTTATCATTGCGGTTCCAAAAACCGATGGTCAAAACAGTAATCATTAAAATCAGAATTGTCGCCAATCCACCACAAGCTAGCATAAAACGTTTCTTATCTTTTATTCGCATTTATTTACCTTCTTTTGCTTTTCGTTACTTTAATTATACCTCATCTATAAAAAACCACATAACTTTTTATTAAAAAAAGCCCCGAGAAAACGTATCATTTTCCCGGGGCTCCACTTTTGACTACGATTCCTTACAGCTGTCGCATCACTTTACTAATACGAAAAAAAACAGAACAAAAAGTCCTGCTTTCAAGCATGGGTTGTCATTAATTTTAAGCTATTATCGTGTCTTTAGAAACGCATTTTGGCTTCCATAATTTTCTTTTGTGCTTCACGCATCTTGTCAATTGCCAGAAATATTTCCCGGGACACCGCGTCTTTTGATGTACCCTGTAATTTCTCAGCCCACTCCCGATAGCCATCAATATGATCACCGGTGTGATTAATCCAATGGGCCAGCAACACCTTGAAAATATCCGCTTCCTTATCCATCTTTAATTTAGCATCCATCTACACTTCTCCTAAATTAAGTTCTTTTTTTATCAACGAAACGGCTTCTCGAATCTGGAGCAAGAGTGGTTTTTCTTCCAGTGAAACAATATGGTGATTTTCCGGCAGAATCGGAATATAGATTTTTAATCCATCGCTGTTTCCAATCGCTTCAACCATTCGTGGCGTGACTTCTCCCATCATCGAGTTTGGAATGGTCATCGCAATTGAGCCAATTATAAAATCCGCTTTTTTTACCGTGACCGCAATGGCATTTTCTCCGGTTGCACCTTTATTAGCGCCTTTTTTTAACATGGCCGCTGTGGCCAGTGCATTGGTTCCCAATCCATATATTTCAATATACGGCGGTATTTCATCTTTTAAAATACCGACAATTCGAGATCCAATGCCTCCTCCCATACCATCTAGCACAACAATGTTCATTGGCTAAACCGCTATTCCTTCAATAATAATTTTGTGGTTTAGAAGTTTTACTTCTTTGAGTTTGCCTTGAACAATTTTTGTACCACCCAATAAGTCAGACAGCGTTAAACTGCCATCGTCGTTTGGAACGATATCAACAACATAGTCCATTATCTTTGTTTCTCCTTCAGGAGTAATCATATAAGCTGAAGATTCACACATGTTCTTGGTCTCCTTTCTTTTTAATTTAGGCTATTTTAACACAGCCTACCCCTTAACACAAGCTTAAGGGGTGACTGTCATTCATTATAACCGTTTAGTCTTAATTACAACCATTTGTTACATAATGGGGTCCATGGTCAGAGCCGGGTGTCCCTTTGATTCCAGGAACTCCAATACCGCTTCGGAGTCGGTCGCAATGGTTTCATCGCAAACCATGTCAACGAAATTTTCTATCCCTGTTAATTCAAGTACGGCCTTATTTAGACGTTCTGCGACATCATCTTTTAATTCTTTTGGCATCCAGACAATTCGCGTTAGTCCGCCTTCAGCCGACATAAATTTCTTGGACCCGATAAAATGTCGGCCATGTCCCATAAATCCGGGTGTTTGAACGCCGCCACCAGTCATCGACGCCAATTCCCCAAAGGTCATCCCCACCGGTGAGATTTCGCCAAACTCACGGTTAACAATAACAACACCATTGGCTTCCGGCATGATCCCACAGATACATTCAAAACAACCGCAAGAAGTCATTGGATCTTCCAGGATTGAGTATAAGGTTACCCGCTCAACGGCCCCCTGCGATGCTGCCGCAACGGTTTTATTAACAGACTCCCAGATACCAATTTTTTCATCCACAGCAACACCTTTTTCAATCGGTTGGGATGGTCCGGCCGGATCCAATTCCTTGGTCGCTTTACTATCCAACCACGAAACAGCACCGCATAAGCCTAATCGTTCTGGCGTTACCACACAAACATGGCTCGGTGCAAACGACTGACAGAGGGTACAGGTATAGAAGGTATCAACGCTTTCATCGGTTAAGGCGTTTAAACGATCGTCCCGTTGGCTATAAATTGGTTTGACCACTTCTTCTTCAAGTCGGGCCACATCTTCCTGAGTCGTATAAAGCGTTACCTGACATTTATCGACAACGTTATCGAAGTCTGCCCGCATTTTTGCATACAATACTTCACCGATGTGTTTTAAGCGGAATCCTTTTTCATAAGCTTCTTTTGTTAAACGAATCCAGGCAATGTTACGTTGTCCGACATGCATGGCGCCATCGATGTAGTTGGTAAAGTAATGAATCCGTCGTTCTAATACCGATTCAAAATCCTTTTGCATACCTTTACCGGCAACTTCAACCAGAATACCTAAGGGTAACCGCACGACATCAGCACCTGCAAATTGGGCATCGTCAATTTCTGGACCAATTACTGTAATTTTATGATCTTCTATTTCACTTAATTCCGCTTCTCTTACCAATTCCCAGCATTTCGTTTTGTTGCCGCCAAATTCAGCAAACATGGTATCCTTACGGACACGCTCACCTTCAAACGCCGAGGCAACCGAAACGGGAACATCAATTTTTGTAACCTTGATCTTAATATCACGAGCTTCTAAAGAAAACTCAACTGTTTTAGCATGGTCTGCCTGGGTCATTAATGCACCCGGTACTTCCGGCACAGGGACGTCGGCAATCACCGGGAAACCCAGGGCAATCGCTCCCGCTCCCACCGAAACTACAACTTCATTTAATTCGCCAAAGGTATTGACAAAGGCCGGCACCCGTTCTTTGGTGTAGGTTAAAAATTCAGCCAGTTTACCAGGCTCGATGCCACCAAAAATAAGCGCCGCCCGAATTGCCACCGAGACAACATGAATGACAGAGGTCACTTCATGGCCCAAAGGAATGACACGATAATCCAGCCCCATCTTAACTCCGGCTTCCAGCGCCTGCTCGATGATATTACCAACCATAAAGGTCAGTAAACCTTTTTCCTGATAATCTTTTACAATCGCTGCTAATTCAGCAGGGTCTGAGGATTCCCCTAAAAGAACGGCAATCCCGGGAATATCGCCGGTTACCAGGGGCACGCCCAACGAACGAATAATGGGATCCGCCACAAAACCAATGCCCGAATCGTTGGCGTATGGATCACCATCAAGATATCGAATCGCCTCAATAATTTCAGCCCCAACCGCTGTCGCCAGTCCGGCGTTTAACGCTTCGCCCAAATCTTCTTTATTGGTGATCAAACTCTTAAGAATCCCAACTGCTGCCGGTAAATCACCCAATGTCTTTATCTTAACCCCTGTTGCGGCATAAATAATCGGTAAAAAATAGGCTGTATCGGGATATCCTACCGCGTGGCTCTCACCATATTTTTTGATGGCATCATCTACTGCACCTTCTGTTAAACCTGCCACCGCATTAGAACCAGCGTAAATCAAATCTGTCAAACTCATAACAACTACACACTTCCTTTTCTAAAGAAATTCAATACCTTCAGGCATTGGTTAACACTTTCACGGGCGACTAAAATAAAGCAACCGCCCATCAATTGTTTTTCTGCTTTATACGATTAGTTGCAAAATTTGCGTCTCAAGACGATGATCGCACTAGAAACGCAAACAGTAATGATTAGTTTAATTCTTTTTTTGCTTCTACGAGATGTTTATCTGCTTCGCTCATCAATGCAATTGCTTCGATAAGGGATTCAGCGACATCGTTTTTACCGAGTCGGTTCATTTTTTCAACCCAGGTATTATACTCCATCGCGTGATCCTGATTATGGGTAACCCAATGATCCAGCAATAAGCCTAATATCTCGACGTCTTTGTTTTCAACATCACCACCTTGGCAGCAACCGGCGCCATTTTTGGCATGATTTCCACAATGTCCATCACCATGCACGTGAGGATGGGGATGTTCGTGTCCATGGGGATGTTCATGACCATGGGCATGCTCCTGTGTTTCATGGGGATGGGCATGGTCATGCTGATGAGGATGGGGATGGGCGTGTTTATGGGTATGTTCATGCTCATGTTCTGTCGTATGCACATGTTCACTGCCATGATCATGGTCATCACTATGAGGATGACTGTGAGTATGGGCGTGTTCATGATCATGTTCGTGGATATGTTCATGCTCCTCATCACCAGCATGGGGATGAGCATGTTGATGATCATGACTGGTCGTTCCGCTATGAGGATGACCTTCTTCGTGGTCATGGTGTTCACCATGACGATGCAGTTCTTTATTATTACACATATTTTTTTCCTCCTGTTATACTTTAATTTGTGATAATTATAACACTTAATACTTAATAAAACTAGAATTTATCGGGAATTAATCTAAACTAGAATTGTTTTTATCGACTTAAAAAAAAGGCAGAACACATCTGTGCTCTGCCTTCAGGCATGTTACAAAATTCGACTTAAGTCAAATTTAATTACATAATTGGATCCATCGCCAAGGCTGGATGTCCTTTTGATTCTAAGAATTCTAATACTGCTTCAGAATCACTGGCAATTGTTTCATCACAAACCATGTCTGCAAAGTTTTCAATACCGGTCATTTCAAATACAGCCTTGTTTAAACGTTCAGCTACATCGTCTTTTAATTCTTTAGGCATCCAAACGATACGTGGTAAACCACCTTCAGCTGACATGAATTTTTTAGAACCGATTAAGAATCGACCATGACCCATGAAGCCTGGCGTTTGAACCCCACCACCAGTCATCGAAGCCAACTCACCGAAGGTCATTCCAACGGGTGAAGTATCGCCGAATTCACGGTTTACAATAACAACACCATTCGCTTCAGGCATGATACCACAGATACATTCGAAGCAACCACAGGAAGTCATTGGATCTTCAAGGATTGAATAAAGTGTAACCTGTTCAACCGCACCCTGCGAATCTCGTGCGACTACTTCGTTACAAGATTCCCAGATACCAAGACGTTCGTCAATGGCCTCTCCTTTAACGATTGGTTGGTTTGGTCCCATCGGATCCAATTCTTTTGTTGCTTTGGCATCCAACCAGGAAACGGCACCACAAAGACCTAAACGTTCTGGTGTTACGATACAAACGTGGCTTGGAGCAAAGGATTGACATAATAAACAGGTATAGAATTCATCGACACTTTCATCAGTCAGTGCGCCCATTCGTTCATCACGTTCAGAGTAAATTGGTTTTACCATTTCTTCGCCAAGACGTTTGACATCTTCAGCGTTGGTGTAAATAGTTACTTCACATTTATCAACAACTTTATCAAAGTCAGAACGCATTTTTGCGTATAAAACTTCACCGATATGTTTTAAGCGGAAGCCTTTTTCAAACGCTTCTTTTGTTAAACGGATCCAGGCAATATTTCTTTGTCCAACATGCATTGCCCCTTCAATATAGTTTGTGAAGTAATGGATACGTCTTTCAAGAACGGTTTCAAAGTCTTTTTGCATTTGTTTTCCAGCTACTTTAACAACAACGCCCATTGGCAAACGAACAACGTCTTTGCCTGCAAACATCGCGTCATCAATATCTGGTCCAACAATCGTGATTTTGTGATCTTCCATTTCAGCTAATTCGCCGGTTGTAACCAGTTCCCAACATTCCGTTTTGTTTCCGCCGAATTCAGCAAACATAGTATCTTTACGAACACGTTCACCTTCAAATGCTGAAGAAACAGCAACTGGACAGTCGATTTCGGTAACTTTGATTTTAATGTTACGGGCTTCTAAAGAAGTGGCAACAACTTTGCTGTTATCTGGTTGGTGTAATAATAAGGTTGGTACTTCATTGATGAATGTTTCTGTTACTGCTGGGAAGCCAAGTTCGATAGCAGCAGCACCGGCAGCGATAATTTTATTATCCCATGGTCCAAATACATTAACAAATGCTTTAACACGATTTTTTGTATAAGTTCGATGCGCCAGGAAGTCGCCTGGAGGTGTTGCACCAAAGATTAAGCTGGCACGAATCGCAACGGATATAACGTGGATAACGGACTCAATTTCGTATCCCAAAGGAATAACGCGAAGATCAATACCCATTTTGATTTTTTGTTCAATCGCCTGATCAATAACTTTACCAACCATGAAGGTTAATAAACCTTTGCCCTGGTAGTCTTTTACGATTGCCGCAAGTGTTTCAGCATCTTTAGCTTCACCGATAATAACAGCAACACCAGGAATGTCATCTGTTACCAATGGCACACCGAAGTTACGTACTTCAGCATCGGTGATATGTCCTAAGTAACGAACATCAGTAGTATTTAAATCTTCAACGTGACGACCTTCGTATGGAAGTTCTTCGTAAACATATTTAACTGCTTCGATAATTTCTGCACACATTGCCGCAGCTGTACCAGCATCTAGTGCGTCTTGCAGGTAATTGGTGCGGTGAATTTTTTCTTTAGCCAGTGCCAACGCATCTTCTAATTCACCTACATTGGTGATTTTTTTGCCGGTGATGGCATAGATACAAGGCAAGGCATAAGCAGTACCTGGGAATTTAACTGGTGTTTCTTTTCCCTTTTCAGCAACGACTTTGGCTACCATTTCTTCAGCACGTTTCAGGTACTGAGCTTGGCCGTCGTAAATTATATCAAAAAGATTCATATTCATATGGACTTTTTCCTCCTTAGGTTAGTTCAATTAACATTAGATTTTTGTTCACTTTTAAAAATTTGTTATTTCTTTTTTTCATCGACAATCGCCAGAATGCTTTTACCTAAAACGGCAATATCTTCTTTCATGGCAGGATCATCGTAAGGGGATTGATTGTTACGGTCAGATTCTGATATGGCATCCCGGTAGTTTAAAAAACCAATGATGTTTTCATCTCCAACTTTTTCTTTTATAAAGGCGATATCTCCGTCATTGCGGATTTTATTTCCAATAACATAAACCTGCTTTACACCGATATCCATTGCCATGGATTTAACCTTATGAAATGTCTGAATGCTACGGACTCCCGGCTCAACGACGACGATAAACGCATCGACTGCTCCAGCTGTTCCCCGACCCAAATGCTCAATACCTGCTTCCATATCCATGATCACGACATCTTTTTGGTATAAGACCAGATGGCTCATGAGCATTTTTAATAAGACATGCTCCGGGCATACACAGCCAGATCCTCCGGTGTCGACGGTACCCATGGTTAACAGCTTGACGCCATTAAACTCTTTGGCATAACGTTCAGGAATGTCAGCAACTTCTGGATTCATTCTAAACATTGATCCAAAAGAACCGGTATCGGCAGCTGTTCGTTCTTCCACTAAATCTTTCATTTCTGATATGGGAACTATTTCTGCAATCATTTCTTCACTCATGCCCAAGGCAAGGCCAAGATTGGCATCGGGATCAGCATCAACTGTTAATACATTATATCCTTCATCGGCAAAATATCGGCTCAAACTTGCTGAGATGGTTGTTTTCCCAACTCCGCCTTTTCCTGTTAATGCTATTTTCATTTTTTCACCTGTCTATCTTTATTAATTAGATACCTAAAGCAGTTCGTTTCGCTTCCATGTCTTCCATGATTTTGTCAACCATAACGATTGGATCTTTTTCAAATACGAAATGTGCTCCGATAAATTCCTGGCAATCTTCGGTCAATAATTTTGTGAAGTTTGGTGAACCTAATACCTGTGGAATAACACCAAGGTAAGTATTGATACCAGAACCTACTACGTAGTTTGCAATTGAAACAGCTTTTTCTGACATCCATTCTGGAGCGATACCAACAACTGGTAATAAAGCAGGGTCAATCCCTCGAACGTCGGCACATAAGTTTACAATGTGCAGGATACGACTGATATCGACACAAGATCCCAAGTGAAGCACTGGTGGAATGTTTACACGTTCACAGACTTCTAAAAGACCACGGCCACATCTTTCTTTTGCTTCTAATGTTAATAAACCAGCTTTAGCAGCAGCTTGAGCAGCACAACCTGTAACAACACAGATTACGTCACGTTTAATTAGTTCTTCCATTACGGTAATATGAGCATAGTCATGCTGTTGTTTTGGATTGTTACAACCAACAACACCAGCAGCACCACGAAAAACACCGGCATAAATAACATCAGTTAAAGGTTTAACAGTACCCAGTTTGTCTTCTAATTGTGAGTTAACAACTGCATCCAAATGGTTAATAATTTCTTCAACAGAGTAACCAACCATGGTATCTTGCTTTATGTCTGGAATTTCTACTTTAGCAGCATCACGGTTCGGGAAGTTTTCAACGGCTAATTTAACGATTTCGTTAGCATTGTCCAAGCCAGTTTCTTCAGAGAATTTCAAGAATAAATCTCCTGAGATTTTAGCCTTTTCAGAAGTACTGATAAATCGGGTATGATATGTTTTTGCCAGTTCAGGCAGAGCCGGGAAGATACATTGAACATCAACGACAACAGCTTCAATAGCACCTGTGATGATACACATTTCTTGTTGGTAGAAGTTACCGGCAATTTTGATACCATGTCTCATGGTCATTTCATTACCTGTACAGCACATCCCAACAATATTAATGCCTTTAGCACCCTTAGCTTTTGCCAGTTCAACCATTTCTGGGTTTTGAGCTGCCAGTACAACCATTTCAGCCAGGTTAGGATCATGACCATGGATCAGAATATTAACCATTTCGGCATCAATAACACCTAAGTTTGAAGAAGATGCCCGCGCGGTTGGTGTTCCGTACATAATATCAGAGAATTCAGTACCGATCATTGATCCGCCCCATCCATCAGACATACCAGTTCTCATACCACGTCTGAAAAGACTTTCATAATCAGCAGCACAACCCATATGAGTAGAATGCATTAAAGTGGTTACTTCCATATCAATAGCGCGTGGTGCGATATCTTCGCGTGCCCAGACATCCTGTCGAGCTTGTGGTGCTCTTTTTAAGAAACGTTGGGTTCCAAAAGGTTTACCAAATTCTTCCAAAGCCATCGCTGATAATTCATGTGCTAAGGCATAGGTTTCTTTAGTGTCTGCATCAGCAATTTCCCATTCTGCTGCGATTCGTCTTAATTTAGCTTCGTCACGGATTTTGAATGGGCCTTCCGCTGATGAATGATGCATCGCATGGACGATATCACGGGCATGATCTGAATGGGCAGAAGTTCCGCCGGCAACCATTCTGGCAAAGTTTCTTGCAACAATTGTGTCAGCGTTAGCTCCACAAATACCTCTTTCAGCGCCTTTTCCAGGAACTGGACTTACACGACATGGACCCATTGCACAAATTCGGCAACAAACCCCCGCTTCTCCAAAACCACATTGGGTTTTTTGTGCAGCACGGCGATCCCACATTGTTTCTGCGCCATCTCTTTGAGCTTTCGCAAGGGAAGCTTCAGCGACCTTATCGTAGTTTAAAATTTCATTGCTCATATTTTTTCTACCTCTCTAAATTTTATAATTTATATCAAAGCACCTGTTTCGTATAATACTTATTTTTACGCATTTGCAAAAAGTTTTGTAATATCTTAAAAAAACATCAAAATTCCCTTTACAAACATTGTTAAATGTTATACAATGTAGGTGAGTGATACATTATACATAGTTGTTTGCTCCTGACCTTCATCGTACCTTGTGCAGCAAGTGATGAATTGTGGTCGGGGGCTTTTTTTTATGAGTATTTTCAAATACCTATTTTAATTTATAAAGGTATTTCTAGAACTCAAGTACTGAATCTGCATAAAGGATATTATTTTTGATAATATCGCAAGCTACGATTGTTTCTCTTAATCGTTTGTCGCAAGGATTAACGATTGCAGAGCTGAATCCACATTGCATCGCCATTGCTAAAACAGCACAGTCTAATAATGGACGGATATGTTTTGGCGCACCGTTAGATACGTTGCTAAGTCCACCCGTTGTTAACAAGCCCATGTCAGTAATCATCTGGATTGCTTCTAATACATCAACTAATTGATCTTGCATGCCTTTGATTACAATGAATAATGGATCAAACAATAAATCTGTTGGTTCCATTCCTCGTTCCATACCACGTTCTAATAATTCTGAACAGTAAGCAATACGTTCGTCTTTATTTCCTGGCACACCTTCTTTAGAGCAAAGAGCGATAACCATCGCGTCATTAGCTGCTGCTAAATCGACATATTCAATACGGTCGCCTGCATCTGCAGAGTTTACAATTGGTTTTCCTTTTGATCGGTTATAAACCTGGATTCCCGCTTCGATCGCTTTCATGTTCGCTGTATCAAGCGCTAATGGGACATTATCGAAGTTTTCCTGGAGCAATTTAACACCCCATTGCATTAATTCTTCGCCGCCTCTTTCAGCCGGTCCGATGTTTAAATCCAAGTAGTCTGCGCCCGCTTCTAATTGTTCTTTTGCTCTTAAAAGAATTGGCTCAGGGTTTCTATCTGCGAAAGCCTGACGAATTGCAGGAGAGATACAGTGAATTCTTTCACCAATAACCATAAATTTTGACATATTGTTCCCCTTTCAAATTGAAAAATATTTAGGTGCGCTCGGGATGAGTCCCGAGCACAGATTGATATTATGCTTGCATGTCTCTTAAGAACTTCGGTAATTGCATTGCTTCGTTTGGTCCAACGATTACTTCCCATTCAGGTAGTAATTCAGCTAGATCGCCCTGAAGAACGGCAACTTTACCAGGTAAGATTAACTTACGAGATGTCGTTACATCGGCAACGTTGTTTTCTTTAATGAAGTTAGCAATAACGCTTGATCCAAATTTACCAGCAGCCCAAGCGGTCAGAACAGAGTAACCACCTGCATCTGGAATTGCCAGGTAGGCAGGAACCTTAGATCGTTCAATTTCACCAGCAACAACAAAATAAGATAATGCAAAGTCAACAGTAACTAAAACAGGATCATTACCGGTTGGTTTGTTAAATTCATAAACCTTCGGTTCAACACGCATTGGTTTTTGAGGATCGGTAAAGATGTTTTGTCTTAAACCAAACAGCGGCAATGCAGCGTTAAAGTCCATTTCTTCCATAACAATAATGGAACCATATCGCAGAACAAAAGCCGATGCCAGAGCAATTTGTAGGTTGATATCGCCAGTTGCCAGTTTGTTGGCAAACACGACTGAAGGATAGCCAAATGTTCGGTCATTGCCTTTGATTGCTGCGGTACGAATATCAACTGCATTTGCGTAAGCTTCTTTAATGGAAGTTTCGCCTACGTTTAATACCAGTTTTTTATAGCCCATTTTTTCAATTGCTTCAACTAAGTCGTGTAGTGCTTCGATACTGTCTGCAGAAACACCAAGAACAGCATCTGCAGCCTTAGCTACGTCTACCATCGCTGCTGCGTTATCTTTGGTTGCGCCCATGATGATAGCGCCAGCGCCAGCACCTGCAACCGCTGCTTTTGCTACTTCAGCATCAACAGTCACGATCATTGGAATTTTTCCGCAATCTGCAACTTTTTTAACTAAAGCCGCAAATTTAGCTGCATCAGAAACAAAACGTACGGCGACAACTTCAACCGACATCATTTCGCCGATACGGTCATAGTTTACCTTTTGTAAAGTAGCACAAATCGCATCCACATCAGCGTCACTCATTGCATCTGATAATTCAACTGCAAATAAGTTTTTGTTAACCAATGTTTTTTCATGTCTGAATAAGACTGTTTCGCCACCAAGCGCTTTTTCAGTTTCGCCAGCGCCAACTTTGATAGTTTTCATTGGTGGAGCTGTTGCTTCTGATAATAATTCTTTGGACTCTTCTGAAATGTATGGACATTTTTCGATGGGTACAGCACCAGTAGCTGCTTTCATAGAGAAAGCCATACATGTTGGGAAACCACACTCTTTACAGTTTGTCTTAGGAGTGAGTTTAAAAATATCTAAACCTTTTACTGCCATTTGTATTCGCCTTCCTTTCCTAACCTATGATTCCAGCAACTAAGCTTTTGATCGCCTTAACTGATTCTGGATGTCTTACGATGATTGCGTTTGATCCGCCAACAACACAAGCTGCCGCTGTTGATACTTCCATACCAACCCCGCGTGCTTCCTGATCGCCCCATTCCGGTGCATCTTCAAGGGTGGAAACCGCTTCTTTAACGCCCCACGCTTCACCAGAAATATTAGTCATAATTGGCATTTGTAAACTTTCATCATTTTGACCTAGGCCAGCTAAACGAATACGATCCATGGTTGATGCAACATACTCAAAGCCATAGCCTACAGCTGCTGAACCAACATCCATCAGAATATCTTTTCCTTTAACACCTAATTGTGTTAATAAGATATTTAATTGTTTTGCAAGGTTGATATCAACTGAGGATTCTGCGGCTACTTTTTGTCCGTAAGCCATTCCGCCGGCAGCACCGATGGTCTTGTAATTGTCTTCTACAGCAGAAAATAAAACCACATTTTTTCCTTCAAGAGCTTGAGCAACTTTTTCCAGTAACTTAGCATCTTTGTCTGCGTTTTTACATCCTTCTACAACTAAAGGTACGCTAATTGCCGCTTCTACAGCTACCGCTGTCGCGACACAGTTTTCGACTGAATTGTCAGCACCGTTTGGATCAGCACTTTCAAGTTTAATTAATAAGAAGTCCGCACCTGATTTTTCTACTGCTGCTTTTGCCAAAGCCGCTGGGTTTTTAAGATCGTCACCGTAAATTGTTCCAAAGCAATCTGACCATTCATCGGTTGTGTCAGAGATTGCGATTCCAACTGCGGTTTTGAAGCCTTCAGTACCTAAAAATGGTAATGAGTTTTCTCCGCCAATGCTGATAGCTGCATCTCCTACACCTATCTCACATGCGTTGATCTTGCCACTAAATTTTTGTTCTGCTTTTTTGTATGGCATTTTTTTGTTTCCTCCTAACCTGTTACCTTTTTTCAAAATATTTATTTCAAAGCTTCACACTTTAAAACCAAATTAAAACCATTACATATTTTACAGCTTTTTACCTGTATATATAAGTATACACAGATTGTACACTATTAGTTAAAAGTTTGTCAATTATTTTTCGGCATTTTTCTAAAATTTATCCTAATTTTTTTTAGAGTCTAAAGAGAGCGTAAAGGTTTTCAGCGAAATCATCAAAACATCGCCTAAAATTGCCAAATCCTTAATATTAAAGACGTCTGTTAATTTTTTGTCAAATAATATTTGAGCCTCTGCTTCAAACTCATCATCGCCAAACCATAAAATCCAGATGAGATCAACCCCCGGTGTCACCGTAAACTGCCAGGAAAGATCACCCTTACCATAGGTCTTAGCTTTTTGCAGGCTCATATAGTGTTTAAGCTGTTCCGGCCTCTCATTGCCAATTTGCGCAAAAACTTGAATACAGCGTTTATGAAAATTCGAATAATAAATGGGCCCATCCGGAAATTCTTTAAAGCTGATCCATTCGTTGGTTGCTTCTTTTCCGTTGGCATTCATTAAGTAGCGAAGAATAAAAATTTTGACCGAGTAATTATCAAATTCTTCCTCTCGGGCATTCAAAACCAGACCGCTGGGATGAAGTACAAAATAGGATTCACCCAGGACCATTATTTCAAACCGCCCATTTTTCGGATCGAAGGGACAAAGAGACTTTTGACTCATCGCAACAGGATCAAAATTTTTAAATAAATCCCGGTTGATGATATAACTACTTTCCGAAAAATGGGGATCAATATTTAGTATCTTTGATTGTTTCATTATTTTTTGCTGAGTTCTTTTAATGCCGGAATAAAAATATCACCCATTACGGCCATATCCTCAGCACTGAAGGCACTGGGGAAATTAGCATCAAATAATATTTGCGCTTCCGGTGGGAATTCATCATCCCCAATCCAGAGAATAGCAGTCATAAACATATTATTAATGACTTCAAAACGCCATGAAAGATCACCAATACTTTGTGGCTCTGCTTTTAGAACAGCCATGGCCTTTTTTAAACCGTCAAGATTGTAATTAAAGGTAAAGGCAAAACGTTTTAAACAACGCCCTTCAAAACAGGGATAGTAGACATTCCCACCGGAAACATCCCGATAGGCGATGTTTTCGCCGGTGGCCTTAACCCCTTTAGCATTAATCAAATACCGTAAAATCATGGTTTTGAGTTTATAATTATCAAAATCCCGGCTGTCCAGATCAGTCACATCACCCTGAGGATAGGTCACCTTATATGGCGTTCCCATCAGGGTGACTGTGAAAAAATTATCTTTTTCATTATAAGGACAGGTACTGTTAGCCGCAATCATCTGGGGATTATGGTCCTTTAACAAGCCCTTGTAGTGTTCGTAGGGTATTTTATCTTTTCTTTTTTCTTCAATTGCGGTTTCATCCCGTAACGTATTTTCCATTTAAAAATCTCCTATTTTCAGTTTTCCAGGGAAGGAAATAAATTCATATTGGTATGGGGGATAAAACAGGCTGATATGAACTCATCCATATAAGTTGGGTGGACGCTTAATTCCATATACGTCATATTCTGAGAAATCTCCCGAATCTTGTCTTTTCCTTCACTGAGGGTCAATGCCAGGTAACATCCCTGCATCGAGCTGTTACCGATGTAGTAATATTTCTCCACCGGGATATCTGGCAACATCCCCAGGGCGATAGCATTGGTAATATCCAGATTGGTACCGATACCCCCGGCGACATAGATATTTTCCAGAACATCAATGGACATATCCAGACTTTCCATTAAAATATAGATCGCGGAGAAGACCGCTCCTTTTGCCTTGATAAAACTGTCAATGTCAATTTCCGTAATATATACATCTTTAGAACCATTATCCAATTCTTTGGAGTAGAGATAATACTGACCAATGCCGTATTCATCAAACTTGATTCGAGGATGATTCAGCTCCCGTTCCATTCGGCCTTTTCCATTGATTATACCCGTTCGTTTCATCTCGCAAATTAAGTCGATGATCCCTGAACCACAAATTCCCACTGGGCTAACCTGACCAATGGTATTATAAAAAGGCCTTAAGTCTCCGTCATTGATAGTAACTTGCTCAATCGCTCCAGGCACAGCCCGGGTACCGCAGCTAATTTCACCGCCTTCAAAAGCAGGTCCGGCTGAACAGGCGCAGGTCATCAGAAAATCTTTATTTCCAAAGACAATTTCGCCGTTTGTTCCCAGATCCACCAGCATGGTGAAATCTTCCCGCATCCAAACGGGTACCGCAAAAACACCGGCGGTAATATCGCCGCCTACGTAACTGGCAACCGAAGGAGCTAAATATATTTTTCCTTCCGGATTAACAGTAATCCCTAATTCTGCACATTTCATTTCGGGGATGTCATTAATGACCGGGATAAATGGTTCCCGTCTTAAATAGTCCGGATTAAGCCCCAACAGCAAGTGGTTCATGGTCGTATTTCCGGCCGCACAGACCTCATAAATATCTTCTTTGCTGATGCCAATGGTATTGACCAGTTTTTCAATAAGGTTATTGATGCTCTCATCAACTATGGCACGGCGCAGTTTTTCCAAGCCACCAGGTTTTTCTGAATAAACAATTCGATTGATAACATCCGCCCCATATTTAACCTGGGCATTCCCCATTGAAGCCTTTGTTAAAATTTCATTGGTATTCATATCGACCAGACAGGCCGACACCGAAGTTGTCCCAATATCCAGAGCAATCCCGTACAGAACCGATTTTTCACTGTTTGCCGGTTTGACATCCAGAATTTCAGCCACTTCCCGGCGTTTTAAATAAACGACTTCGATCAAAAAATCATTCTTTCTAAAAGCATCTGGCAGTTTCTTGATGACATTTAAACTGATGGCAATATCTTCATAGCCTAATTGCTGCTTAAAATAAAGCTTTAGACGATCTTCATCAGCACTGTTATCTTCAATGCTGGGACACGGCAACTTGATGATCTCAGACCAGAGTCGGCTGGCATTGGTCATTCCTTCTTTGATCATTTTCTTACGTACGTATTTAATATTTTTATTCTCATTGACCGATAGATCGGTGATCTGCATTTCGTTTACAAAAGAAGACGCTAAATCCGGTACTTCCACCTCGATATCTTCTATGATGGTTGAATTACATGAAAGTACGATCCCCTGGGCCATTTCTGCTTCAGAAATATGCCTGGATTTTTCTGTTCTAACCTGACCCGACTCTATTTTAACCTTGCATTTACCGCAGGTCACGTTTCCGCTACACGGTGAATCAATCATAACACCAGCTCTTCTGGCGGCTTCTAGTAAATTTTCTCCATCGCTCGCGATTAAATCAACCGATCTTTTTCCTTTAATATTAAATCGCACCTTATTCATATAACAACCTCCCCTTTTCCGCAGTTTCCGTCTAAAAGGGCTGCCAAACAGCCCCATGTTTCTCGACAAACGTCTGCACCGATCAATTGATAATCTCTTTAGATATAACAATTGTCGGTGCTACTTAATCTGTTTGTCAATAAGTCTTAAGAGCCTTAATCAGGCATTTATTTTTTTCCGTTTTTGATCAGTTCAAGTTTGTTGACAATATCGCGTAGCGCAACCTTGGCTGGCGAATCAGATGGTAAATCAACCAACGGTTTGCCATAAGCATCAAATTCAAACACATTCTGATCTAATGGCACAACACCAATAAGATCAAGCCCCTGGTTTTTAATTTCTTCGGCTGTTCCTTCGTTTAAAACGCCATCTGGGGCGCGGTTGACGATCAGCTTAATCACTGGTACTTTCAGTTTAAGTTCAGAAACCAACTCTTTGATTCGGCCAACTGCCTGAATCCCGCGACGGGAACAGTCGCTGACAAGAATAAGCATGTCAATTCGACCGAGCGTTCCCCGGCTTAGATGTTCCATCCCCGCTTCATTATCAACGATAATATATTGATAGTTACCTGCCAGCATATCAAGCTGAGTTTTTAAGATTCCGTTAACATAACAATAACAACCAGCACCCTGGCTGCGACCCATAACCAGAAGATCATAACCATTTCCTTCGGCAACGGCCTGATTTAACCGAAGTCTCAAAAAGTCTGTTTTTGTCACACCTGGAGGCAATGGTACCCCATCCATTTCGGCATGATTTACTTCTTCTTTAATCTCACCAATGGAAAGTTCCACTTCTTCCCCCAGTACTTCGTTAAGGTTTGCATTGGCATCGGCATCCACTGCTAAAATTGGACCCAGACCTTCTGCAACTAAATATTCAATAAGCATACCGGTAAGACTTGTTTTACCAACGCCACCCTTACCCGCAACTGCAATATTAAAAGCCATAATGTTTCCTCCATTATCGTTTCTCCGGTCAATTTTCTCTTTTCAGTGTAAGTTATACCCACTGATTTATCAACAGGAAAAATTCGTATTTTGTCAACTTGTATATATATGTATCGACAGGGTTATCATAACATAATCATTCTGATTTTACAACATAACTTTATCGCTTAATGAGCAAATTAAAGCCTTTATAAATTATTTTTTTCTGTTTTCTGCAAAGGTTTACGAAACCATGATAAATACTGTATTTTTTTGCACTTTATCCACGCTCTAAATACTTGTAATGCATTTTATTTTCGATCGCTGAAGCTACTTAAATTTTGCATATGCAAACTAAAAAGAGCCATATCCACAAAAATTTTGGATATGGCTGTATTTTGGGGGCGAATAATTACAGGACACTTTTTTTAGCCAAGCTTACTGCCAGGAATTAATACCTAAGCGCTTATCTTAATTTTTCTTCGCCTAAGACAATACATTGCTTTATCATGCTTCTTTAATCATTCTCCAATACTTTTCCATCAGTAGTGACGGTCAATACCTGCCATGGAATCATTTTTCCTGAATCCTTAAGTGCCGTGGTAACTGCTGCAGTAATCCCTCCGCAACAGGGAACTTCCATTCGGACGACAGTAACGCTTTTAATCTCATTACGTTTTAATATTTCAGTCAGCTTATCCGCATAGTCAACGGCATCTAGTTTTGGACAACCGATTAAGGTAATTTTATTTTTGATAAAGCGATTATGAAAATCAGCATAGGCATAGGCGGTACAATCTGCCGCAATCAACAAGTGGGCACCATTGAAATAAGGGGCATTAACCGGTGCCAGCTTAATTTGAACCGGCCATTGTCTAAGTTGTGATTCGAGCGCTTCAGTTGGTGCTGGTTTCTCCGTAGCCACGGTTTCCCGAACAATGGCCTTAGAAGATGAGCCGGGGCATCCGCATGGCAGTGGTTCCGGTCCGTCATCGGTCGCTATCGTTTCTCGGACAATGGTTTTTGCTTGGGTTCCCGGACATCCGCCTGCTTTTTTCGCGCCACTATTTTGTGTCGTTTCCTTTTTTTTCATATTTTCTAAGACCGCGGCTTCGTCATAAGCTGCCGCTTCCCGTTCCACAAAGGTTATCGCTCCGGTGGGACAACTTGGCAGACAATCTCCCAATCCGTCGCAGTAGTCGTCACGTAGTAATTTGGCCACGCCGTCAACCATTCCAATTGCGCCTTCATGGCAGGCTTCTGCACATAATCCACAGCCGTTGCACTTATTCTCATCTATTGTAATTATTTTTCGGATCATCTTATTTTCCTCCTTGGAATTTGGTATTGATTTCTTGAACCAATCATAATATAATTTACCCAAAACTACCGTTGCATATGCAACACAAAGGATAATTATGAATAAAAATTTAGATGTTTTAAGAAAAGTTAAATTATTCGATGGCATCGACGAAAACCTGGAAGCCATGCTAAAGTGCCTGGGTGGTGAAGAAAAAAATTATGACCGGGGGGAGATTATTTTACTGACTGGCCAGCCGGTAACCACTGTGGGGGTTATTTTATCGGGAGAAGTCCAAGTTATTCAAGAGGATTATTACGGTAATCGATCCATTCTCACGGAACTAAGTCCCAGCCATATTTTTGGCGAAGCTTTTGCCAGTGCCGGTATTAAAGAAAGCCCCGTCACGGTGCTGGCAAAAACCAACACAGCCGTCATGTTTCTGGGGATCGAACGGATTATTAATACCTGTCCTAACTCCTGTGTGTTTCACAATCACCTGATTGAGAATCTACTGAAGATACTCGCCCGAAAGAACATCCTCCTCAGCAGTAAAAACCAGTTGTTATCGCGGCGGACTATTCAAGACAAGGTACTCTCCTATCTGTCGTTACAGGCCGAAAAAAAAGGGAACCTCGCTTTTGAGATTCCCTTTACGCGCAATGAATTAGCTGATTTTTTATGTGTCGACCGCAGTGCCCTATCCCGGGTTCTTTCCAAACTTCAAAAAGACGGAATCATTGAGTACGACCACAATCATTTCAAGCTGCTTTAATGGCCCAAGTAAAAGCTGAGCGTTCTAGGCCGGACTAACTGTTATTTCCTTTTCCCTCTTATTTTCAATGTCCTGATACAGGGTACGGGAAACCACAATGGAATCGCCCCGGTCATAAAGACGATCCAGATAATCCAGATAGGCACCGGGAGTAATAATGCCATTGATCTTGATCAGATCAATTCCGGTTTTACCGACAAGCGTATCCACCAACTTGACACAATTCGTTCCCAGGGCATAATAGGTTTTAAACTCGTTGCCCTGTTTAAATTTATAAAAACTGGCCTTTGCATCGTTATAAAGCTGACTGGAAACATCCTCAAAATCCTTTGCATTTCCTTTGATTTCGCCTTTGTCCGCCTGCTCCGCCTTTGGCTCCCAAGGAAGAACGTGAGACAGGAGATCATCCAGCTGCTCCTGAACCCCTTTTTTTTGTTCTGGCGTCAGTGCGAGGCCATAGCCCATTAAAATTTTCTTTTCAACTTTCAGCGCCTGTTTAACATGTTCGGTCTTGGGCATTTCAACCAAAACGCCATCAGCTAAAAAGCCCCCTAACTTCCAGGTGGAATCGTCATAATTGCCATAGCTGTAAACACACTCGCCTATGGCAGCATCCACATGACCCATGCCCGGAATCAATCCTTCTTTGGTATGGATAAAAATCTCCATATCGGTGGTTCGTTCTATGGAGTGGTCTTCTAGCAATAATAAAGCATCCGGTTCTTCTTGCACCAATGCATTCACTTTTTTTAACATCCGCATCGGCAGGAACGCAGCAAATACCAGTGGTAGGGTTACACGAATGTGCTTCTTGGCTTTTTTGGCCCCATCATTGTGTTTCATCAAACTGACCAAGGCATCGCCAAAAATATTTAAAGCAAAAAAGATCAGATAAACGCCGAAGATAATGCCAAAGATCCGGCCTGTTGTGGTCAAAAAAGCCATGTTAATACCCAAGCCGATATAGACCAGAGCCACCAGCAAGGTCCACACCCAGGAAGCACCGTCTTTTTTTAATTTAATGCTACTTAATAAAACAAAGCAACCAATAATAATCCCCAGCATCCCAATTGCAAAACTAAACGGCACCTTTAAATACTGCGGGTTGAGATAGGTAAAAACCCCGCCCAACAGAGATAAAATTCCAATTCCCAACTCTTTAAACTTACTTTCGCCCTTTTTTAGAAAAATAGCTGACAGATACATAATCCCGACCACCACCAGCATAATCGAGATGCTGGTAATAATCATATTCCAAGCCAGCTTGACATCAAGCAGCATAATCATGCCACCGGCAAATACCGCAATGGATATTAATAACCAAACAATCGGAGCTGTATTCTTAAATGCTGACATCGGCATAGTCCCCCTGACTTTTCTTCTATTTTATCAGACTTCGCGAAGGCCCACAATCGTATTATTTAGATTAATTGCAACAAAAAACTCTGGTTCAACTAAACAAACCAGAATTTTTGCCTATTTCAGGTTAAAGGAATCACAACCTTCTGATTTTGGTACGATTCAACAGCTACCGGGACCTGATAAACGGCACCGATGTTTTCGGAGGTCATCACATCCATTCCGCCATAACAGAAAATTTCCGTGTCTTTGAGAAAGAGGAACCGGTCACAATACCGCAGTGCCAGGTTCAGATCATGGATCACAATGACAACGGCAATTTCTTTTTCTTTGGTAATGCTCTGGATCAGTTTTAAGACCTCCAACTGATTCTTAAGGTCAAGGCAACTGGTGGGTTCATCCAGAAGCAAAACCTTCGGCTCCTGGGCCAGGGCCCGGGCGATCATCACCTTTTGCAATTCCCCGCCGCTTAACTCGTCAATATAACGCAATGAGAACGCTTCTAAATCCATACTTTCTATAATTGTTTCGACAATTTCATAGTCTTCTTTTTTGGGCGCCAGTTTGATATAGGGTTTTCGCCCTAACAAGATAGCATCGTAAGCGGTGATTCGGCTGCCTTCGCTTTTTTGGGCAACATAAGCTGTGTTCTTTGCAATATCCAGACGATTGAGTTTAAGAATGTCCACCTCATTTACCACCACCCGGCCTTTTTGGGGTGAGATAATCTTATTCAGACACTTTAACATGGTACTTTTCCCAGCCCCGTTGTTACCTAAAATCGCCACACATTCGCCATTTTTTACATCGAATTTAATGTGATCCAAAATTTTTCGGTTGAATCGATAGCCAAATTCTAAGGCATCAATTTTCAGCATTATGACCAACTCCTTTAAATATGAGATATAAGAATAACGGAGCCCCAAGGAATGAGGTAATGGCCCCGATTGGCAGAATAATTGGTGAGACAATCAGACGAGCAAATGTATCACTGACGAGCAGCATCAAAGCTCCTGTTAAAGCTGATGCCGGTAATAAGTAGCGATAATCATTGCCCACAAAACGACGCATAATATGAGGGGCAATTAAACCGATAAAGTTGATGATCCCCACAAAGGACACGATCGTTGCCGCTGTCAGAGAAGCCACCGTCATTCCGATAAGCCGAACCCGGGATACATTGACCCCCAGCCCGGTAGCCGTATGTTCGCCACACTCGAGGGCGTTGTAATTCCAGCGGTTAAACATAAAGTAAATCAGTGCTCCAGCAGTAACCACGGCAGCTACCTGGATATTTTGCATGCTGGCCCGCCCCAGATCCCCAAAGGTCCAAAATACAATGGCAGCCATCTGAACATCTGAGGAAAAATATTGAATCAGTGCTGTCGCTCCGGCAAACAACGAGCTGAGTGCAACCCCGGCCAGAATCATGGTTTCCGGCGAAGCTTTCCGGGCCTTGGATAGTCCTAAGATTACTAGGGTGACAAACATAGACGCTGCAAATGCACACATACTCGTTAAATAGGGGTTATTAACGGTCACGGCACTGGCGGTATTTCCCATCACGGTTCCGCCACCCAAAAAGGTAATCGCAATCGCGGCGCCAAAAGAAGCTCCCTGGGAAATACCCAGAGTTGATGCCGATGCCAGCGGATTTTTTAAAATACTCTGCATGACACAGCCAGCAGCAGCCAGCCCAATCCCTCCGACAATCGCCATCAGAATTCGCGGCAACCGGATATTGACGGTAACCAGCACGTTTTTGGCCGCTCCAAATCCGAACAGTGCCTTAAGTACTTCCAAGACCGGAATATCAGCTGAACCAGCAGATATAGCAAAAAGAGCGGTTAGAAATGTCAACACCACCAGAGTTACAATGGTCAAAACCTTGCGGTGAACGTATTGATCATAGTTAACTCCGCAAGCCGTCTTTTTTTTGTTGTCCATTTTTTTACTTACCAATTGTCAGCGGACCAAAGCCCTGACCTGCTGCTACATATTTTGCATACAATTTTTCACCAAGCAGGAACTCAAAAATTTCGTCAGCTTGCTTTTCAATATTAATATCCTTGAACTTGTCAGGATAAACAACAGTTCCTGCATAATAAGCATCAGCCAAGGCAATCTCAACATTGGTATAGTTATTGTTATATGCCAATTGAGTATAAACCTTGTTGTCCTGAACCGCTTTGAGTGCGTTGAAAAAGTCTGGATTCTGGGTATACTGTTCATTGACCAGATCCATGTTCTCTGGATTAAGGAAAATAATCTCCGGATTCCAGGCCAATACCTGCTCAAGATCCACAGTAAATGCCGTCTTTTGTCCCGTTTGATCGACGACATTATTAGCGTTGATTGCCACAAAGGGTCCATAGTTCCCGCTGGTGCCATCAAAACCGTGTTTGCCTTTAAAATTCAAAGCGCCGTTGTAGACAGTAATACGACTGGCTTCTGGTATATCCTTGGTCCGGTCATTGAGATCTTTTTGAGCCGCATCCATAAATTCATTAACTGCGTTGGCACGATCTTCTTTGCCCAGTACCTGGCCGATAATATCGATCGAAGCATCCATTTTTCCATCAAACAGCCCGGGATTCGCTACCGCCACCACAGGAATACCGGTTTTTGCCTGCAATTCATCGGTCTGGGTGTAGTCGGATACCACAAAAATCACATCAGGTGCCAATTTGATGATTTCTTCGTCAAAGGGGACAATTCCACCGGCACCGCCCTGACCAATCTGTTTCAGACTTGCATAATTGGGATTAACCAACGTGTATGGACGGGTCAGTACTTGAACGTTGTCCATATCCGTTGCACCAGTCACCAAATCGGCCGCATCCATATAAGTTAACAGCCGCATAACACCAAGTGAACCCACACTGGTGATCTCGGCCGGCACTTCCACCTGTCGGCCCAAACTATCGGTCACAACCTTTGTGGTCGTTTCGCTCTCAGTGGTCTCTGCTATTGTATTGGTACAGGCCGCAAAAGTTACCATCATCATTAAACTCAATAAAACTGCAACGATTCTTTTCATTCGTTTCACCTCTTTCAAATTATTGCCTTAGTTCTCTTCTAACCGCAAAGGCGTTCTTTAAAAACCTCGAGTGTAGGGATTGGAGCAATCCACGCAGACTTTTTTGCCATTTTCCAGGCGAATCATATGCTCAGCGGTTTTTTCGCCACATTCTTCACAGATCACGCTCTGAAAAATCCGGGCCCGTTCTGGTAATTCATAATCCGGGGTTTTAAAGTCAAAGATTTTGCTGGCATCTGGTTCATTTAAGATATAGGCTTCCATTTCATCCCGCTCCATTTCTGGTAGCGCTTTTAAAACCAGTCTGAGTTTTTCGCCGGTATTGCGATTAAAGAATGAAAAGGCTTGTTTTCCGCGGTTTCTAAACAGCAGGTTACCTTTTCCTACGCTACATCCTAAAATAACCTGTACCCCATCAACCCCACAGGCATCGTTTTCAGTAATACAAACCACATCCTCGTCTTCTGAAAATGAAACATTGAGCGCTTTAATCGCTTCCTGTGACGCTCTCACCCCAATGGCTAATCCGGGACAATGATGTCCGTGAAACTCGACCGATTTTTCCCATAATTTCTGATTCATTTTGCTTTTCTCCTTAAATTTTCAAAAAATAAAAGACTCACAAAAGTGAGTCTTCAGACACATAATTATAAATTTTATTAATCTTTCCCAGTATAACACATATACGGATCAACGTACTTTTCTTAGATGTACATTTTGCTTCAGCAAAACACCAGCTCCTTGTATATACAAGCATTATTCTAACATAATAATATCCAGCCGTCAATACTAATTTCACGACTGGATATGATTAAATTCTAGTTTTGATCCCGATAAACAGCTTTTTTTACTTGGCTAGGAATTTTTAATTTATTCGCCACACTCATCATGATGTTGATGTTCGTGACAGACAGACCCGGTCGAAACCAGTTCTCCCAATAGATAACTATTAACGAGATCTTCTGCTTTGCCTTGGGCACCGGTAATGACTTCAATATTTTTTTCGTTAAAAATATCAACTGCACCGCCGCCCATTCCGCCGGAAATAATAACGTTGACACCTTTTTCATCTAAAAATACCGGTAAAAATCCCGGTTTGTGGCCAGGGTTTGGTACGGCTTCAGTCGTTACAACCTTACCATCCACGGTATCATAAATCATAAAACTTTCACAATGGCCAAAATGACCAGATACTATACCATTATCGCTTGCTACTGCTATTTTCATTTTTAGTTCTCCATTTTCTTTTGTATTTTCGTCTAAATTCACTTCCAGCGTCTCGGCTAGATGATCCAGCCAGGTGTTATCAAATAATTCAATCAGCCCTTTATCACAGGCTCCGGCAAGGGAGGAATCAATCGGCATCTTGGCCACAACCTCAATGCCATGTTGTTTCGCTACTTCTTCGATGCGACTTTCACCAAATAAATAATGCTTTTTATCGCAGTCCGGACATTTAAAGTAAGACATGTTTTCAACTAAACCGAGCACCGGAATCTTCATCATTTTTGCCATATTTACGGCTTTGGCAACAATCATTGAGACCAATTCCTGAGGCGATGTGACAATGATAATCCCGTCTACCGGCAGCGATTGAAAGACGGTTAATGGCACATCACCAGTTCCCGGCGGCATATCCACAAACATATAATCAACGTCGCCCCAGATCACATCGGTCCAGAACTGTTTAACGGTGTTGGCAATAATCGGCCCTCTCCAAACCACCGGATCGGTATCATTTTCCAACAATAGGTTAATGGACATAATTTCGATTCCGGTTTTACTGGATATCGGAAAAAGTCCTAATTCTGTGGGCATCGCTTTTTCATTGATCCCAAATGCTTTGGGAATCGATGGCCCCGTAATATCAGCATCTAGAATAGCGGTATGATAGCCTTTTCGTCTCATTGTAACTGCCATCAGGGAGGTAACCATCGATTTTCCAACCCCACCTTTTCCACTGACAACACCAATCACTTTTTTTATTCTACTTAGCTCATGCGGTTGTTCTGAAAAATCTACCTTTCGATCTTCACACTCTTCGCCGCATGATCCACAGGATTGACTGCATTCTTCACTCATAACAATTCTCCTCATTCGTTTGTTTTATCGTTTTTTCTTAACTCTAATTGTTGCTTCCATTCATCCGCTGTTTACGGCATCGGCTGCAGCCGAAATTTTCCTGGCCTTCTTCGCACAATTTATAATTGCCGCCTTCAATTTTTAAGACATTACCGTTAACCAATGCGTCAGCCAGCTTTTTTCGGGCATCATTATAAATTTTCTGGACCGTAGTTCGTGCCACGTGCATACTTTCTGCACACTCTTCCTGAAGCATACCTTCCAGATCAATCAAGCGGATCGTTTCGTACTCTTCTACTGACATGGTAATAATTCCATCTTCCCTGTTTTTTGCATTAAGGGGTCCAAACAAATCCGTTTCTGGTAAACAACAGACTTTTTTCCATTTTACCGGTCTGGACATAAACTAACTCTCCTTATCCAAATTGATTGACTTAGTGCTGGCACTCATGACCAGCTTCATGGGCATGACACATTTCGCCAGAATCCATAACAGAACCAGCCAACCAGCTTAGCGCCACTTCTTTAACATTCCCGGCGCACCCCCGGACAACTTCGATGCCAGACTTTTTAAGTACATTTACAGCCCCTTCGCCCATGTTGCCAGCGAGCAAAAGTTCTACGCCCATTTCTTTAAGTGTTGTGGCAATATTGGATTTGCAGCCACATCCTGCTGGTGAAGCAATTATTTCCTGGCTCAATATTTCTTTGCTTTGCTCATCAATGGTGAATACCGTATAATACTCACAGTGACCAAAATGGCCATCAATTAAGTTCTCTCGTGTTGGTAATGCAATTTTCATAATAGTTCCTCCGATTATGTTTGTTGTTATTGATTTTTTTGTTATTAAGATCATTAACCTCTGTTATCAACAGCATTATTATAATACATGAATGGCATATGTCAATAACAATATTGCTTTTCCATGCTATTCATCTTCATTACCTGTTGATTTATTTTTTTCTAAACGTGCTCTTAGCTTAATTTCTTAATAACATTTCCATCGTATTACCAAACACTACCTGAACTGCAGCGCCAGCCTCACAAAAAACATCGACCAGCGTTAATCCATTATTTACCGCTTCAACAGCACTTTTATCATAAGGTATTTTTCCCACATATGGAATGTCGTGAGCTTGACAATAATCGATAATCGCTTTGGTTTTTTTTAAGTTTGCATCGTATTTATTCACACATACAACCGTCTTTGTATGAAAGGTCTGGGCTGTTTTAATGATCCGCTCCATATCACTGATTCCAGAAACCGATGGTTCAGCAACAATTAAGACCATATCCACCCCGCTGATCGAAGCAATAACAGGGCAACCAATTCCGGGTGATCCATCAATTATCGCTAGCTCATCACCGCGATCGATAGATTTCATTTGCTTTTTTACTTCAGTAACCAGCATTCCCGATGTGCCACTACCCATTTTGAGCTGAGCAGTTGAAAAGATCACATCCTTATCATATAGCATCAGTTCTCCGGAAATATGAGGTTTCAAATTGATCGCTCGAACTGGGCAAACCATTTCACAGACACCACAACCTTCACACAGATATGGATCAATCCAATAGTTATTGTCAACCACCTGGACTGCATCAAAACGACAATTTTCGACACAGCGGTCACATTTTGCGCACAAAATTGTATTAATTTCCGCCTTTGGCATCCCGAAAAAATCATTTCTCTTAGGCTGACTGGTCTGTTTTATCGCAAGATGTAAATTAGGGGCATCCACATCGCAATCAGCATAGACTTTTGCCTGGGACAGTTTGATAAATGCACTTGCCACCGTTGTTTTTCCGGTTCCGCCTTTTCCACTAAGAATAAGCAATTGTTTCATCTTGCACCTCCTTCATGACGGCTTGAAGCAACGCATAAAATATGCTGTGGTATGGCTCGATTTTTGATGCAATTTCGCCCTCGGAATTAAGCGTTCCCAATTCGCAATCAAAAGGTATTTTACTTAACACCTTGATCTTATTTTCAAGACAATAAGTATCAATTAAATTCTCACCTTCCATGCCTTTATTAATTACGACCCCATAAGGCTTGTTAAAAATTTTCACAAGTTCATGAACTAAGATCAGGTTACTGAGCCCAAAAACGGTTGGTTCTGCTACTAAGATGCAATAATCCGCATCGCGAATACTTTCCATCACCACACATGCACTACCTGGTGGGCAGTCAATCACGGTCAGTCTTTTTTCATCAGCTATTTTTTTTAACAACGCTTTGATAATCGGTACTCCCGATACTTCACCGGTATTTAAAACCCCAGAAATGACCTTGACGGCTTCGGAAACACCTGAATTTATTACTCCAATAACCTTATCTTTTTCAGACAAAGCGTTGCTCGGACAAAGCATGATACAGCCCCCGCAGGCGTGACAAATATCATCAAAAACAAGTAGCTTATCAACAATCGCGGCGAGCGCGTTGAATTTACAAAAGTCTACACATTTTCGGCAACCGAGGCAAAGATCCTCATCCACCACAGGAATTTTATTCACTACCTTTTTTGTTTTCACATCTGTTGGTTTAAAAAACAAATGACCATTTGGTTCTTCAACGTCACAATCCACATAAACAGATTCTTTTGCTACTGCTGCCAGATTAACCGACACCAGAGTTTTTCCGGTCCCGCCTTTTCCGCTGAGTACTGCTAATTTCACTTACTCATCAACCTACTTTCTATCGCCGCCAGAGAAGTCTCGACAGATGTGATATCACCCAGAATTGCCAGACAAATAATATGCTGAGGACACACCCCAGAAATTTCAGTTACCACAACATCTGATGTTTTTTCAGCAATGTCACTGGCTTCCAGGATGCTGATAACATCTCCCTGACATAATCCAACTGCTGCGAATTCATTTTGAAGAATACGTTCAACGAGCTTTTTTTCTCCAATTTTTCGGGAAATAATCCCCATTGTTCCTTGAGACACGCCATTGATCAATTGAATTTTCATCGTCAAGCTCCGCTAACCCCATGAAAACCGGCATGAAACTGGTCCAGAACCGTTAATCTTTCATCCAGATAAGCATTAATATTATCCTGAATTGAACCAACCTTACTCTTATAGATCTCAAGTTTGGTGGCCTTGAAAACCTCAGCCGCATTTTCGCCGCACCGCGGTGTTATTAAAATATCCGCATGATTATCGACAACGATTTGGGCCGCTTTAACGCCCGCCCCTCCAGGGCTGCTTGCTGCCGTATTTTCAATGAAGTGTCCCATTTTTGTCAGTGTTTCATAAATATAAAAATATGGTGCACGTCCAAAGGACATACACACTTCACTATTTAAAATTTGTTCATCAGCTGGTATTGCAATTTTCATCGATATCTCCTTGTTTTTTTATTGACATATGTCTTTAATAACCATTATACTCCTTTAAAAACATATGTCAACAATTATCTTTTCTCATACCTTTTATATTTCTTCACCGTAAACGACTTAAAACCAAAACATTTGGTCATATTTATCCTTTTGATAATCCCGAACCGCTGCGCACTTAAAAAAAAACTGATCTCTCACGATTTGAGAAATCAGTTTTAATCATTTCATACTTTATTTAGTATCTGCCTTTAAAATCTGCCAACACCACTATTTTTAAGGTTCTATCGCCGTTAATTTAAAAAACCATCAATAATTTTTGCTTCTGCTTCGCTTTCTGTGAGACCCAGAGTCATAAGCTTAATGATCTGCTCTCCGGCAATTTTACCAATGGCAGCTTCATGAATCAGGGCTGCATCCAGACTATTAGCCGTGATTTCCGGGATCGCACTCACCACGCCATGATCCATGATAATGGCATCACATTCGGAGTGACCCATACATCGGGTATTCCCGCTTATTTTCGAGATAAAGGTTTGCCTTGAATAATCCCGGGCAACGGAACGCGATATAAGGTTCACACGGGAATCTTCCCCATCCATATCCACTTCAAATTTTGATTCTGCAAATTGTTCCCCATGGGTCATCAGTTTTTCTTTAATCACAAGGGTAGCGCCCACTTTCAGGTTCGCCTTGGTAAACCGTCTGGTGGAATCGACCCCTTTGATTTGGGTAGTTTCCATTTCCATATAACTGTTTTCTTCCTGCACCACCTCTGTTACCGGATCAATAACCCGTTTTCCAGTGCCGGTTCCCACACCGATGTGCTTTTCTACATATCGGACTCGGGAATTTTTACCCAGAAAAAATCGATGAATCCCATTATGCTCAGAACCATCACAGCTATCGCCAGTACTGACACCACATCCTGCAATAATCGTGATATCGGCATTTTCTCCAATAAAAAAATCATTATAAACAAGGTCCGAAACCCCACCACAAGAAACCAAAGCCGGTATAAAAACGCTTTCGGATTTAGTATTGGGTTTAACGATAATGTCAATCCCGGACTTGTCTTCTTTTCCTACAATTTCGATGTTTTCACTGGACTGTCTGGATACCGTTTTACTGTTTTCACGAATATTGTAGGCACCTTTAGGCATGTCTTCCAGCCCCGTCACGTCTTTTAGTAATTTTTTTGCTATCTCATTCATTTCTTTATGCCTCCACGATATCCTGGCAATATGCACAATTTTCAGGATTTTCACAATGGAGCAATTCCGGCAATACACTTTCCTTGGCGCCTCGCACAATTATTGCTCCGTCAACCATCGCAATGATCTCATCTGCCACATCCAGGATACGCTCCTGATGGGAAATGATAACAATTGATTTCTCTTTGTTTTTATGAATCTTCATAAAAACATCAATTAAATGATTAAAACTCCATAAGTCAATGCCCGCTTCCGGTTCATCAAAAATAGATAATGCGGTATCTCGAGCGATGATCGTCGCAATTTCAATCCGTTTGATTTCGCCCCCGGACAGTTTATCATCCAACTCCCGGTGGATGTAATCCTTGGCACAAAGACCCACTTCCGATAAATAATGACTTGCTTCCAGAGCTGAAAGATCTTCTCCTTTGGCAATATTGATCAGATCATGAACAGTAATCCCTTTAAAGCGGATCGGTTGTTGAAAACCGAAACTGATCCCTTTTTGGGCTCGTTCGGTAATCGATAAATCAGTGATATCTTCACCATAAAAGGTGATTTTCCCTCGGGTTGGTTTTAAAACACCAGAAATAATTCGGGCCAGCGTCGACTTCCCGCCGCCATTTGGTCCAGTGATGGCGATAAATTTCCCTTTTTCAATGGTTAGGTTGACATTTTTTAAAATTTCTTTCTCATTTTCAACTTCAAATGAAATGTTTTCAAGCTTTAGCATTTTTTCTCCTTACCTTTTTCTTTCAAAGTTTTTAAGCTAATCATGGTTTTTGTTTGTCAATGCAAAGGCATTTTCCAGACACTTCTTATTTTCACTTTTTATTTTACCACTTATTACTTCGTTTGGATATATTTCTAACTGAAATATAAAAAACAAAATTCATATTTTTTAACTGTACCAAATGTTAAAGGGCCATCAACCTAAAAAAGGACTAAAGTTAAACTTCAATCCTTTTTATGTATTCTTATGTTAGCTAATTAAAGTGCTTAAATCAGACAAATAAGGTTGTCCCGGCATTTTCATTGCTGGCGATGTAAGTTCCTACCCCGGCATATTCAATCCCGTCAATAAGCTCTTCTTCTTTAATCCCCATCAGATCCATACTCATGGTACAGGCGATAAAACGAACTCCGGCATTTTGAGCTTTTTTAATCATGGTATCCAAATCATCGACATGTTTCTTCTTCATAATGCCTTTGATCATAGCTGGTCCTGCGCCGAGCATGTTCATCATCGAAAGTGGCAATCTGCCCGCGCCTTTGGGCATCATTGCACCAAACATTTTTTCAACAAAGGTCTTGTTGCGGCCTTTTCCATCTCTTTTTCGCAGTGCATTAAGTCCCCAAAAGGTGAAAAACAGGGTCACATTTTTTCCTTGGGCTGCCGCACCCTGTGCAATAATCATTGATGCCAGCACCTTGTCCAACTCACCACTAAAAACCACCAACGTTGCATTTTTTTGAGTCGATATCGCCGGCATCAAACTACAGGCTTCACCCTCGCTACCTTTTCTAATAATGCTAATATAGCTTTTCCCTTTTGTCTCCTGAGAAACCAGCGTATGTCCATTGGTTTCACACCAGCTTTTTATGTCACTGACAAATCCAAAATCAGTGGCAATAATCTGAACCAGATCACCGGATTCGACACTTTTTATGGCGTCATAAGTGGCCATCAGTGGCCCCGGGCATTGGAGTCCAGTTACATCAACTTTTTTTTTAATCACATCATTTCCGGTTCCACCCTGCTCACCATCACTTCCTCTTCCGCCCTGGTCAACATCACCGTCATCTGAGTCAACTTTTTTAACGATACACGCCCCAATATTAAAATCCAACTCCGCCAACTTGTAATGAGCGGTTCGGTATGTACTATATCCACCAGACAAGTTATAGATGTTGGTAAAGCCATTACCCTTTAATATTCGGATGGCAAGATAAGCACGTTGACCGACCTGGCAGGTGACATAGATGGGTGTATCCTTTGAAATGGGAATCTCAGCAATACGATCTCTTAAACTATCCAACTCAATATTGACAGAACCTTTAATGGCACCCGCACTGACTTCGACTGGTGAGCGCACATCCAGCAAAAATCCGCCTTTTTCGACAATTGCATCAATTTCGTGCCATTCAACGGTTTTGTATACCCCATCTTCAATGTTTTCTGCAATATAACCGAGAATGTTAGCCGGATCCTTGGCTGATGAAAAAGGTGGTGCATAACAAAGCTCAAAATCTTGAAGATCAAGAACGGTAGCCCCCATTTTCATGGCTGATGCAATCACATCGATTCGTTTTTCGGTTCCTTCCTGTCCAACGGCCTGAGCCCCCAGAATGCTGAGCGTTTTAGGATCGTAAAGCAACTTTAAGGCAATATTGGTTGCATGAGGATAATAACCCGCGTGATTGGCACGATGGGCCATCACAATTTGATAGTCAATTTTCTTCATATCCAGTTGTACCGCATTATTTCCCGTTGAAGCAATGGTTTTATTAAATACTTTTGCTACCGCAGTTCCCTGGATTCCAAAATTTTTAATTGTTTTTCCATTGATGTAATCCGCTACAACCCGCCCCTGTCGGTTAGCAGGCCACGCCAGTGGAATGGCGGTTTGATCCTTAGTCACAAAATCTTTAACTTCAATGGCATCACCAATAGCAAAGATATCCGAATAAACACTCTCATCTACCCCGCTGAGTACCTCGTAGTTTTGTGTCGTGACAATATGACCACGGAGCCCGCACTTGAGATTTGCCTGTTTGGCAAGCATATTATCGGGAACCACACCAATAGCTAAAATGACCAGATCGGCCTCCAGTACGCGACCACTTTCCAGAACGACTTCACTGCCCTGTTTTTGGAAATGATCGACCCCATCTCCTAAAATCAGATTTACACAATTAGCATTGATTTCCTGATGCACCAGTTGCGCCATTTCAAAATCCAGGGGTTTTAAGACCTGGTTCATTTTTTCCACCAAGGTTACATTGGCACCCAGTTCTTGCAGATTTTCGGCCATTTCGACACCAATAAAACCACCGCCGATAACAACAGCCCGTCTTACCTTGCCGCTATCAACAACCGCTTTAATCTTATCTGTGTCCGGAATATTTCTTAGCGTTAAAATATTTTTTGCTTCTGACAATCCGGGAATCGGTGGTGCAATCGGTTTTGCCCCGGGGGATAGAATCAACTTATCATAGCTTTCGTTGTATGTTTTTCCTGTTTGATGATTTTTCACTTCGACAGTTTTAGCAACCGGGTCAATCGCAACGACCTCACTAAAATTTCTGATATCCAAATTAAAGCGTTTAGACATACCATCGACGGTTTGAACCAATAATTTCTTGCGATCTTTAATCACATCCCCAATGTAATAGGGTAAACCACAGTTGGCAAAAGAAATATATTCATCCCGTTCAAACAGAATAATCTCATCTTCTTCACTTAAACGTCGCAATCTGGCAGCAGCAGTCGCACCACCGGCAACGCCTCCAACAATCAAAATCTTTTTCATCAATTTTCCTCCTCGTATATTGCATTAATTATTTTTTTTGCACTTTCTGATACTACTTCATAATAAATTTCAGTTCCGGAACGGTATCCTTTAACGATCCCAGCACTTTTTAATTTTGACAAGTGTTGAGAAATCGATGATTGTGATACCCCAAGACATTCTTCCATATAAGTCACATTACAACTGCCCTTTTTTATTAAACCTCTGGCAATACATAATCGAATCGGATTTCCTAAAATTTTTAATATTTCAGCCTGTTCATCACAATCTTTCGGTTTCATTTCCATTAGATTTCTCCAATCAACTCTGTTAAGATAATGTCAATACCATTATATTATAACATATTAATATGTCAAGTGTTTTTTTAATTTTATTAATTTTACTTATATACCATTATTTAGAATCTTTAAACACTCTGTTAATCTAAACGAGCTTTTTTAAAAATCCTATTTAAGCTCTGAGTATCAATATTCAAAATGGATTTAAGCACTGGTGTGAGTCATTTTTCGAAGATAACAAAAAAACCGGATTATTCAGGTGGCCCTAGCGCTTAACCTGATTTTCCGGCTTTTCTCATACTTTAATAATAACTACCTTATTAAATATTTCTTTATCCAACTGATCCGCGTTATAATTGATACCCAGCAAAGGATTTTTAATTTTCTTCGTTAATGTATTTTTCCATAATTTCTGCCGCCATTCCCACCAATGATTCACAGGGACGATTCGCATAATATGCTTCTGTCCGCTGTTCCGGCGTTGGGTTGTCTTTTCCTTTTTCAAGTCCCAAAAGCTCCCGGCAGATAATCGTGTGATTCTGATCTTCAAACGCCTTTGCAAGCAATTGAATCCGCTGATAATGCTCTGCTTTGCCGCTCTGGTCTTCTGGATCGGTGTAGCCGTAGAGGAGCCCTGCGACCATAAACATCCCCGTGACTGCACCACAAACCTCCCGGAGCCGCCCCATTCCGGCACCAAAAGATGAGCTTAATTTGGCAGCCGTTTCAAACGCCAATCCACATTCATCACAAAACGCCAGAAAAACAGACTGTGAACAATTATACCCTTGCCTAAAAAGGTTCCGGGCTATTTCAGAATGCGTTTTTCTCTGGTTGTCGTTTAATGATGTCTTTTCTTTTGTTTGATGTCTCATTTAATCTATCATGCCTTTCCTTCTTAGAACTTTTTTAAAAATGCTTACTCCAATTTTTCTGGTTTCAATGTGTAAGTACTTTTAATTTCTGTCTATTTTAACACCAATATCAATGGGCTTGGCACTGTATAAACTGGTTGTAATGATCCCATTTACATTTGTTTGGGCATATTTTGAAATATTCGTCTCGTTGATTCCGCCGGCCGCCAATAAAATACCGGATGGAAACTCTTTTCTTAAACGTTCCACTGCCCCAGTCAGCTCTTCTGCACTCATTTTGTCAAACTGGATGCCGTCTACTCCAGCCTGACAAAGACTAACTGCCTGCTCCAGCGTTGTTGCTTCAACAATGATTTTCTTTTCACAACATTCCGCTTTTATTTGCGGAAGTTTGTCGATCAAACCCTCAAATCCACCGATAAAATTCAGATGCTGTTTAAAAACAAGAATGGTTTCAGACAAACCCAACCGATGAGGCATGGCGCCACCCGCCATAATGGCTTTGGTCGCCAGGGTTTTGGTCCCGGGAAAACCCTTTCGGGTTGTCAGAACGGCCATATTCGGGTTATAAGATTTAACAACATCTACCATTTTTCGTGTTTTTGTTGCGATTCCCGAACAATTATCCAGAATATTCTGTCCTACTTTCCAGGCCATATGCAAATCCTCAGCCCGACCGATTCCTGTGATCAGCTCTGAACCAGCGGTAATCTTCTCTCCGGAAACAACCATATGATCCATCTCAATATGCATCCGATCAAAAACCGCTCGCACCTCTTCGGTTCCGCACACAACCGCGTCTTCTCGTGTAAAATAAGTAATCCGAGCCTCCTGCTCTCTGATCCCCAGTGTCCAGCTGGTCAAGTCAATATAAGGAACATCCTCATTAATCAGCCGGTCGATTTCATTAATTGCTATAAACGCCATATCTTCCCCCATGTTCAATTGATTATTTTAAATGATTTATCTTCTATTTTCTCAATAATACTGCCAATCTGTAAAGCATTCGTTTTATTTTCATCTAGTTTTACCGTTACTGTCGTAAAATCCGCACTAACCCCAACATCATCAATACCATCCTTACTTAGTAATGTCTCTTTGATTTTTTTAACACATTTTGGGCACATAATGCCCTCAACCTGCAAAGCAAACTCTTTCATGCACGGCTCCTCCTTTCTCGTATCGTCCCAATAAAAACTGGTTAACTTCCTGATCCTGACAGTTTTTAAACAAGTCCGTACTTTTACGGACCCCCCGTAGTTCACCCTTAACCATAATGCCAATCCGATCAGCCATTACTTGCGCCTCATTAAAATCATGGGTTACAAATAAAATAGTACAGCCAAATAGTTTATGAATTTCTTTAATTTGCTGATACATCATTTCTTTGGTGGCCGGATCTAAGGATGAAAAGGGCTCATCCATCAACAACAATTTTGGATTAAGAATCAGTGCCCGGGCAAGGGCCGTTCTTTGACGTTCACCCCCACTTAAGGTTCCCGGATACTGATTCAAGATATCGCCGATGGACAAGATTTCAGCCATTTTATCAGCCATTTCTTTTTTATAGGCCTTGTCTTTTCTTTGAATTTTTAATCCATAAGTAATATTCTCATAAACAGACATGTGATGAAACAGACCGAAATCCTGATAAACAAAACCAATCTGCCGCCTCTCTAAAGGAATTTTGACTACCGGCTTTCCCTGAATGCACACTTCACCAGAGAATTTCCGATAAAAACCGGCCACGGACTCCAGCAGAACAGTTTTACCTGATCCGGTTCTGCCCAGCACGGCAAAGATTTCTTTTTCACGAATGTTTAAATTGATATTATTCAATTGAAAGGTTCCTAATTTAATGGAGTAGTCTTTAATTTCAACCATTGTATTAATCATCGGTTCACGTCCTTCATCCTGCTCTCCTGGGGATTTTTCCTGCCAATCCAGTTGGTCAGAAAAAGAGAAATCAGCGAAATAATCAGAATAATTGTTGCCGATGCCATGGAAGCACCGGTATCCCCGGTTGCCAGATTTAAATAAACGGATGTCGTCAGGGTTTCTGTTTTCATCCGGGTGGCTCCTACTAACATCAGCGTCGCCCCAAATTCGCCGAGGCCCCTTGACCAGGCTAAAATAATAGTTGTGATAATGGCATTCTTGGATAGCGGTAAGGTAATGGTTATGAAGCGTTCCCACTTCGTCGCTCCCAGACTGCCGGAAATAAACTCCAGTCGCTCATCAACTTCCTCAAATGCGGTCCGAATAAATCGGACTACATAGGGAAGATTGACAACGGTTTGAGCAATAATGATACCATTTTTATCAAAGACAACCTTAAATCCCAACTCTTTAAGGGCCTTACCAAAGTCTGACGAAAAAATAATTAATAAACTAAGACCCAAAACCAGATAGGGCATCGATAATGGCAGTTCAATCATCATCTGACACAGTTTTTTAAAGGGAAACGCAGTCCGTGTTAATGCATATGCGGTGGGAATGGCGAGCACCATACAAATGATTGTGGATATACTTGCGGTGAACAGGCTCATTTTAACAGCGAATTGCACTTCTTCTGAATAAAATGCCTGACCCAAATAGGGTAACCCTTTTAAGACGATTGCCACTATCAGTACTGAGGTAAAGCTAATAACTATGACCGTAATGACGATTGTAATGATTTCAAATAAACTAAATACTGAAAATCGTTCCCTCATCAGATCGTTTAATTAACTACTTCGTATCCATAGTTTTCCCATATCGCTTTTGCAGAATCCGAATCTAAGAATGTCATAAACGCATCCAGTGTTTCGGTATTTTTACTGCTGCTTAATTGTGCCGCCGGAACTTTTTTGACATAGGTATCCAGATCCGTTGTCTTGACAATTTCGGTGGCGGAACCAGTCACATTTTCTTTCCAGACAATAATCGCATCGCATTCATCAACGGACAGGGCATTAAATATTTCCGGTGCTGTGGCTGCCCGGGCAATGACATTGACATTGCTTAAAATCCCCAGATCTGTTAACGCTTTATTGGCAATCTTACCAATTGGCGTGGCATCGCCATCACCCAGCACAACTTCCACCCCTTCTTTTGCTAGATCGTTTAAGCCGGAAATTCCCAGTGGGTTTCCGCTTTTTACAGCCAATACAGGGATGTGTTTGACCAGTTCTTTACTTTTTGTAACAAAATCTTTAACTGGTGCCAATTCATCAGCGGAGCCGGCAATAAACAAATCCCCTTCACCAGTTGTCTTAATCTGATTCTGAAGCTGGGCCGCATTGGCATAAACAACTTCCATTTCACAACCGGTTTCTGTTTTGAATTTATCGGCAATTTCCCCGAAAGGCTTGGTCATGCCAGCCCCACAGTACACAAACAAGATTTGACCAGCGAGACTTTGACTTTCAGCAACTTTCTCTTGCGCTCCGTCAGCCTTACTGCTACAACCTGATACCAAGCTGATAATTATTCCCATTACCAATAATACCACTAACCAATTCTTAACGCTCTTCATCACATCTCCTTTTCATTACTTTAGTATTGTTTTGTAACGTTTAGATATGTTTTGAATTATATAATAGGTTATTGGCATATGTCAAGTAACCAACCCTTTTTCTTCGCAAGCAGCCAAATTTCTTCACTTGTATTAATCCTTGGTCCTTTTAAAAATGATCAAGGTGCTTGATTATTGACCGATTTTAGACTATAATAAACTAGAAAAAGTGTTTACAAAAGGAACGCGGTAAAAATCCGCGACAGTTTCTTTGCTACTGTAAGGAGAAGAATATGGACGCATTCAGTCATTGGGTTAACCAAGAAGGCTGTGTGTATGATGTCCCTCTGAGTCAGGATATTTTTGTCAAAACACGATCTGTTTGAAGCTTCAAAGAAGGCTGCAAAATGTGAGAATAAAACGAAATGACGCCCCACCGATCAACTGCAGGCGTCACGGAAACAACTCCGTATTTGCAAACCTTTTTTAAAAAAGGTTTTTTTGTTTTTTGCAGACTGGAGGATTTATTTATGGCCAATAATAAAAATCGCATCGCCCTCATCGGACGGATCGGTAGCGGTAAAACCACCCTATTTTTACGGCTGACCAATGAATTTATTACCTATGGGAAAACCCAGCAGGTCAGTTATTCTGATCATTTTATTGATACCCCTGGCGAATTTGTTGAATTACCCTGTTTTCGTCCTCAGGCCATTAATGTAACCTGTGATGCGGGGCTGATTATTCTAATTAATTCCAGCACCGATCACCAAAACTCGGTTCCACCTAATTTTGTCTGTACCTATAACATCCCCGTAATTGGGGTTATTACCAAAATTGATCATAAACACTGTAACCTCAAGCGAAGTCTACGCTACCTGACTTATGCCGGAGTCCACCCTGATAAGATTCACCCGGTAAGTGCATTGACCGGCGAAGGGGTCTCTGAACTTAAGACGGTTATTCAGGCGTATGTCGCTTTTGATCATTAAGCAAACGACCTGCCGTAGACTTACTTTCAAACAGCGATATGATTGCTAAACTTGCGTCTTAATCGTTTCCCACTTCACCAAGCCTTGTTATTGTCTGGCCAGCTCAAAGGCGGCCTTTTTTAACACGCAGTCCAGCGAGGTGTCCTGTTTTTTTTCATCATTTAAGATCAGGCGCGAGGGACAGCCCCCGGGACAGATGCTATAATAGTCACATGTTTTACAGCCTTGCGATTCTGCCTTTACAATGACAACGTTTTTTAAGGGGCGCGCTTTTACCACATTCCCCATAAAATATTTCGGATTTTCAATTAGTGATCCGCAAGGGTAAACATCGCCACAAGGCAGCACGACATAGGATCTACCGCAGGATGCATAACAGTATTCCTTGTTGCACGAGGTCATTTTCAACCGCTGCTTCGCTTCATGAACCTCACGGATCACAATTTTTTTACCAGTCAGCCGATATAATTCCTCAGCAGTCTCAACCATTTTCGTCAACGCTGTCTTGATTTGCTCTGGGGTGGCTTTTTTGATGATCGCCCGCTGGTCTCTGGCGCGCCCTGCATCCCGCAATAAATCAAGGCCAATCCCGCCTACATTACCCAAATAATAGGCGAAACTGACCAGCTTGGGAAGCTGTGTGATGCTGTGACTGGTCACCACGCTGTTGAGATTGATTTTGATTCCTTCATTAGCCAGACACCCAATCCCGGCAATCACGTCTCTTGTCCTTCCCCGGGTAAACTCATTCACCTCCGGGGGACCATCAAGACTGACCCCTAAGGCAATCCTCATTTTTTTCAGGCCCACGGCAATCTCCGGGGTAATGCAGATGCCGTTGGTCTGCATCTGAAAGCTGGCATTGTAATTTTTTTCCTTCACATAAGAAACCACTTGACAGATTAAAGGGTAGTTCAGCAGCGGTTCTCCCCCGGCGAACTGAATTTTCATATAATGATCGGAAAACAGATCCAGCGTCTGAGCCGCGGTCTCAAAATCCATATCCGCTTTTAGATGGGTTAAACCGGCATAACAGTATTCGCAGGCCAGATTACAGCGACCGGTAGTCCAAAGGACAATTAGCACACTTTCTTTTGAAATAATAACCACCTCCGTTACACGTCTTAAAAATTGTGATCTCACCCATCACTTCTTTTTACAGACTTTTCTCTGAATCGAACAGGGCATCCACTTCCTGAATACTTTTGTTCCATGCTTCCACATCCTGGTGACCGACAATTTCGATTGTCCCGCCCTGGTAATCACCCTGGGATTCTTCCATCAGCTCTTCCATATCACCCTCAATTTTCATATAAATATTTGTTAAAATTTCTAATGCCTCGAGACTAGGATTCCATTTTTGTCGTTGGTGGAGCTCCAGAAATCGTCTTGACATTTCCTCAATGGCAAAGCTATTCTCCTGGCTAAGCCAGCTTGCCATTTCCGGATCACCGAGATAGGTCTTAACGATTTCATCAATAGCCCTGTCATCAACATTTTTGGTGGTACACTTCCAGCTAAAAATGGTTTGCGCCTTTCGCATTACCTCGGCGGCACCACGATAGCCCTTGTCCATTACTGAGCGGTTCCAGAGCGGATTAAATAAGGTGCCTTCGACAATGCGATTGAGCTCATCTGCCATTGTTGTAATAACTACCTTTTCTTTATTGTTGGAGGTCCCGTGATATTGTTTGAGCGCATCCTGATCAAACTGATTTTTGACCATGTTAAAACCGCCGATCACCGAAGCGCTATAGCCAGATGAAAGCAGGTCATACCGATTACTCACTGAGGTTTCAAAAACAAGCTCCGCCGACTTAACGTTATCCACAAATTCTTTATGGGACACCGCTCCGTTTAAACCATCGCCATAGGCATAACCCGAAAATGAGGTAAACACCTTGGCCAACTCATCTTCCGACTCCCAGGCACTGGCTTTTAAGGCCAGATCTACGCCAGAGCCGTAGGTTCCCGGCTTGTCGCCAAAGATCCGCATGGTGGCACGCCGCCACCTCGTTTCCTGGGCCACTTCTTCTGTTCCTGCCAGTTCATTGATTGTTTTTAAGGCATTGCGGCGAACAAAATTTAAGCTTTCTGGTTCGTTAAGCACAGCCACCATTTGCACTGCCTGATCCATCAAGGCAATCAGATCGGGATAGGAATCTCTTAAAACGCCGGAAATCCGGATGATCACGTCAATTCTCGGCCGTCCCAGTGCTTCTAATGGAATCGCCTTGACATCCATCACAATCCCCGATTCATTCCAGACCGGTGTAACGCCCAATAAGGCCAGAACCTGAGAAAGCTGTTCTCCATTGGTCATCGAGATGTCGGTGGAAATCATGTTCATGGCCACCTTTTCGGGAAATTGTCCGGTGTCTTTTTGATGTTGACGAATTAATTGATCCGCCATTTCCACCCCAATGGCATAGGCCGATTTGGTGGGAACTTTTTGGGTATCCATCAAGTAAAAATTTCGCCCGGTTGGCATAATCCGCCCCAGTCCATCCCGGGGTGAGCCCGCCAGCCCCGGCTCTATGTAATCCCCCATCAAGGCCTCGATCAGGGCCCTTGATTCATTTTCAACACTCATCAAACTGCTTTGGTTGTTTTTTATTTCATTTTCCAGCACCGCCGCTTCCAGAATGCCCGGTACCATCACATCACTGGGGTGCGACTGGAGTTCTGCAGTTTTAGTCGGGCTGAGCAAACCAGAAATCAACAACAACATTTCCGAATGATAGGTATAGTCATCGATACAGTCTTTTTTCACCAGCGATGCATACAAGCTGGTTCCATCAATTGATTCTTTGATATAGGATACCTGATGACTGAGTTTGGGAACCTCTCCCCAAATATGATTCTCCTGTTCAAAGGAATGGGTGATGGACTGAGTTAGTAAACCCTTGAGTTTTTTTACGCCTTCTAAAAATGCCACTTCTTTTTCAACGATTTTGCAATATTCCGGTGTCTGATTGATGCGATTTTCAATGCTATTCTGCATCACTTCAACCTGCTGACTTTGAACATCAACCGCCTCCAGGTAGTTTCCCAACTCATTGATCACTTCAATCCGGGTATAATCGGTATTGAGACAGCTGGGCAGATAATCAAGCACCACCGCATAATTACGGCGCTTGGTACCCACGCCTTCGACGCCGATGGCGGCATTATAGCAATAAAAATTAGGCAGATTGCCAATCACCACGTCCGGCCAGCAGAATTCTGACAACGCATTGGTTTTTCCCGGCAAATGCTCCAAACTGCCAGCAGTTCCGACGTGAACTACGGCATGGGCCTTTAACAACTCATCGATATAGCGATAGGTGGCCAGATACTGATGGGGCGGCGGGCAGGCTGGATCATGAAGAATCTTGCAGACTTCCCCGGTACATTTCGGGCCATAACAGCCCCGTTTGGGCTGAAGCATCACCCACACATTGCCAAAATTCAGCCCGGTAATGACCAGCTGATTCTCGAAAACCATCCCTTCCCCGGGCGGTGGTCCCCAGGCTGCTTCCATCGACGCTCTGAGCAGCGGGTCCAAGTTCTCATAGAATTGATTGTATCCGCCCCGGCCGGACAGTGGCATCCGATAGATGTCACCGCCAGCCTTGACAATGTCCTCAACCGTGGTCCAACGAAAATCCTGATAGGCTTTTTTATCCAGCATCATTTTTTTAAGAGCCGGTCCATCGGCGGGAATGTCCGTTATCTGGTAGCCTGCGGCTTTCAAGGTTTTCAACATCCGCACCACACTTTCAAAGACATTAAGCCCGGCCCCTGATCCCAGCGTCGCTTCAACGCCCGCGCAGGGTGAACAGTGTAGCATTAACACGATTTTTTTATCAGCAGCTTTCACCTTTTTAAGTTCAATGCGTCGAATAATTCTGGCAACCAGCCGCGAAATCCGCTCGGGAATCGGCGTCATCTTCAGCATATCCTGAGTATCTTTGCGGGTACCAATAATAATCGGTTCAATCATCCCCATCATTTCACTGGTGGTAAAGGCCCAGGATATTTCCGCCGAAAGACCGGCTAAATTCGCTTCCCATTGCTGCTGATTCTGGAGCCGACTGACAACCGGCCGAAAAACCGGGATATTCATTTCCTTAAAAACAGCCACACTTTGAGAAAACAAGTCTCCGGATTGCGTATTTCCGGTAGCGGCCTGCATTTGAAAATTAATGAGTCCATCAATGCTGAGTTTTCCATTGCTGGAAAAATAATCGCTGATAATGGTTCTAAACCCTTTTACCCCACTTTCTTCATCCGCTGACGAATAACTAAAAACCGGGATCACCCGAATCCCCTGAACCTCCAACTCCCGAATTAAGGCTTCCTCCACCGCCGCTTTTTTCTTAATCCAGTTTTCGTAGTGGGTTAGAATGCCTACCACCATTTGGGCATCGTCCAAACCACGATACCAATTCTGATAAGCCGCCAAGCTCGAAAAAACAATTTTTGTATCGGGATGAAAGATACCATCCCGAACGCGTTTTGAAAAATTTTCGGAATCAGCTGGCTCGCCTGATTTTAATTTGCCTTCTTGGTGGGCGGACGCCCTGACGCCATTGGTCTGTTTTAAATCGCTCTGTTTTTTATTTATCCGTCTGTTCGCTTGATTACTCACTGTTTCCCCCTAAAATGACGATTCTTTGGAAAGATCCCGGACAGCTTCAGCCAGCACATCCGCTTCCAGATCTTCAATCCGGTAGTAACGGGCACCCATAGCGGCGGCCAGCTTCCTGGCCAGACCCAGTTTAATAAAATCCACCTCAGTATCCACGACGATCATCTGGACACCCTCCCCGGCGATCCGTTTGCCCATTTCCAGGGCTTCTGTAAAGGAATCCCCTTCACCCAGTGCGACATTGGTTCGTCCATCGGAAACCAGCACCAGAATCGGCAACAGATCCGAATTTTTTCGCTGTTCGTTCTTAATGACTTCATAACCCTTTAATAAACCCGCGGCCAGTGGGGTTTTGCCGCCAGTGGGTAAATCCCGGAGGCATTTCTCGGCCATATCGACACTGCGGGTAATGTTTAGTAGTACCTCAGCGTCTTTTTTACGAAAGGATACCAGCCCAACCCGATCCCGTTTCTGATAGGCATCGGTAAGCAGTGATACCACCGCCCCCTTTACCGTTTCCATTCGTTTTTTGACACCCATGGAACCACTGGCATCGACCACAAAAACAATGGTGCTGCCGGTGCGCTTTTCCCGCAGTTTTTCGCGCAGGTCTTCGGTTTTGATGATCAGTGCCAGGCCGTTAGCTTCCCGCACCCGCTGATAGGGCGCTGCCGCCCGTAAGGTGGCGTCAAAGGCCAGGTCATTAATCGTATTGCGGGGCAGGGCACTTTTGATATACTGCCCTTTTTTGGCATCGGTTTTTGTTTTAAGCCGTTTGCCTTCGCCCCTTCTTTTTTTGCGGTCAAGCACCTTAATATTTAAGTTTTTCACCATAAAGGTTCGGCCGATGGCGTCAATCTGATCCAGCAGCTCACTCAGATCCGGTTGTTGCGGGGGCTCGATTTCTTCTTGCTCCAAATCCTCCGCATCATTGTCATCATTGTCATCGTTGTCTTTATCATTATCATCAGGCGCTTCTGAGGCCTCCGGATCGGATTGATCGGTGCTGTCATCCTCAGCATCGTTTTGATCTTTTTCCGGGTTTTCTTGTTTTTTTTCTTCTGGTTGTTGCTCCGGTGCTTCATCATTTTGCTCATCCGGTTCCTGGGGATCATTGGGCTTTTCCCGTTTGCGATGGGGCAGAACGAGCTGTGCAGCTTCCTTGATATCATCGATATTAATATTCTGACGTCCTGCCAGAGCCGCCAGAGCTTTGGCCGTTTCAATCATCATCAGCTCCGCCCGATTGCCGGCACAATAGGCCTCGTTAACAATATCAGCAGTCAGCTTTAACACCGTTTCCGATATTTTTACCGCCTCCAGATTCTTTCTGGCTTCAAGTATTTGGTTTTTTAAAATCTCGGTGTCCTCTTCCCAGGCTTTAACAAAGCTAGCCGGATGGTGTTCAAAAGCCAGACGCCGTTTGACAATCTCTTTTCGCTCAACCGGATTCTTCGACCCCTCCACCGCCACATAGAGTCCAAACCGATCCAGAAACTGGGACCGTAAAAAGCCTTCTTCGGGATTCATGGTTCCGATCAGTACAAACCGGGCGGGATGTTCAAAAGAAATACCTTCCCGCTCAATATGATTCACCCCGGATGCGGCCACCTCTAAAATACTGTTAACGATGTGCTCACTGAGCAAATTGACCTCGTCGATGTACAAGATGTTCTTGTGGGCCTTTTTTAAGATCCCGCTGCCAAAAGCTCGCTTACCCTGAGAAATGGTTTTTTCAATATCAATACTACCAATCACCCGGTCTTCGGTGGCATTTAAGGGTAAATCCACCACCTCCATGTTCGGGGTAATCTGACCGAGATTACGAACCAGAGTGGACTTGGCGGTACCCTTTTCTCCCGAAAGCAGCACCCCGCCGATCAGCGGATTAATCAGATTGAGAATCAGCGCTTTTTTCACCCTTTCCTGTCCCATGACGGCGACAAAAGGAAAGCGATAAGCAGGCCGATCCTGGTGTCCGATCTGCTTCAGGTTTTTTTTATTCATCGGGCATTCCTCCACAACTGGCCGGCTTCTCCCGGGATCGCTGTCCCGCAACGAATTATACGACAGCATCGCGAGCACTCCCGACGGCACTAATGATTTGCTCAACCTGATCAAAATTGTAAATGCCTTCTTCAAACGGCGTACGACGCAGGCGATGGGGCAAGACCAGCTCCGCGGCTTCTTGCATATCGGCTGGAGCAACCTCCGTCTGACCTTTAAAGGCGGCAATGGTCATGGCGGTTTTGATCATCGCAATATCGGCCCGATGACCATCCACCTCCAATTCGATACTGATTTTTACCGCTATCTCTAGCATCTGATCACTATAGCTGACCTTTTCGAGCAGCTTTTTCGCCATAAGAATGCGATCCCGTAGCTCCTGCTGGTCGGTCGTAAACTGTTTGGCAAAGGCTTCCTTATCCTTTTCATAGGCCAGTCTGTTTTTAATGACATCAATCCGTTTTTCAGGATTACGTTCACCAATCACATCCACCACCATCCCAAACCGATCTAACAGCTGGGGTCTTAAATCCCCCTCTTCGGGGTTCATGGTGCCGACCAGGATAAACCGTGAGGGATGAAAAAAAGAAACCCCTTCCCGCTCAATGGTGTTCACGCCCATTGCAGCAGAATCCAGCAGCACATCGACGATGTGATCATCCAATAGATTTACCTCATCGACATAAAGAATGTTCCGGTTGGCCTGAGCCAGAATTCCCGGTTCAAATTTCTTTTCGCCTTTTTTGATGGCGTGTTCAATATCCAGGGTGCCCACCACCCGGTCTTCGGTAGCACTGACTGGTAGATCCACCACCTTCATCCGTCCAAAAACCTCCACAAAGGTTTCCTGGTTTTGATATTTGTTAAGACAATCACTGCACATATTGGCCGGTTCCCGGGGATCACAGCTAAAGGGGCAGCCTTCCACCTGACTACGGGACGGCAATAAATCCGCCAGTGCCCGAACCGCAGTAGATTTGGCCGTTCCCTTTTCCCCTCTAATTAATACCCCACCCAAAAGGGGATTGATGATATTGAGAACCAAAGCCTTTTTCATCGTTTCCTGACCCACAATTCCGGTAAATGGATAGATAATAGTTTTATTTTTCACGTTGTATCCTCTTTTGTTTTAATTTTAATTCATAATTTTAATTTATCTCAATAAGCTCAGCTTACTCTACTGTATTACTCAACGGTTTTGCAATGTCGTGCCCCCAGAACAAACAGGACCACCAGATAGGCGACCAGAATTCCGGCATGGAGCGCCATTTGCTGAGATGATTCTCCGGTCGTCCGTAAGGCAATATTGGTATGGGTTAAGGGCAGCAGGTAAATAATCCATTTTAATACTTCTGGCATCTTGTCAATGGAAAAAAAGGTTCCACATAAAAACGACATCGGTGTAATCACAAAGCTGGTAAATTTGGCCATATCTGAATGGGAATTAACCAGCAGTCCGATTAAAAAGCCCAGCGCGGAAAAAACAAAACAGTTTAATAGGGCAATCAAAATAAAATAAGGTGTAATCACTAGATCATTGGTGAAAATCGATACCATGATAATAATCAGGGTAGCCGAATAAATACCATAGAATGCCCCTGCGATGATTTTTCCCAATGCATAGACGGTCATATTTATCGGTGAGATCATATAATCTTCAAAGGTCTTGTAGAAAATTCTAGAAATATTAATGGTATTGGCGGTGTTGTTAAAACTGGTCATCATCGTGCTCATCCCAATAATCCCCGGGATAATATAGGCCATATAAGAAACCCCACCGATCTCAACCCCACTGCCTAGTCCCCAGCCAAAAGCGACCAGATAAAGTATCGGTGAAATGAGAAAACTGATGCTGGTAGCTACAAATTTTCGCTTGAAAACAGCAAATTCCTGCCAGAGAATACCGTATAATCCACTCATTATAATTCCACCCTTCTGTTTGTGAATTTTAAGAAGACATCCTCAAGGTTTGAGGGACGGATCCGGATATCACCTTCTAGCGAACCGGCATATTCGTTGGCTTTTTCTCTTGTCGGAAAGAACTCTTCATGGGTTTCTCCGTCAGCAAAATATTCCACCGTTACCTTGCCAACCTCTTCGATTAGATTAACCGGAGTGTCCAGTCTCAGCAGTTTTCCCTTATCAATCAGTCCAACCCGATCACAGAGGATCTCCGCCTCTTCGATATAGTGGGTGGTTAGCAGCACCGTTAAGCCCTTGGATTTCAGCCGTTTTAACAAATCCCACATTTTCCGACGGGCGGCGGCATCTAGCCCCACCGTTGGTTCATCTAAAAGCAAGAGCTCCGGCTCGTGAAGCAGGGCTCTGGCGATCATCAGCTTGCGCTTCATCCCGCCGGAAAAATTCTTGGTGAGATCATCTTTTCGTTCTGTGAGTTCCGTAAACGCAAGCATTTCAACAATTTTTTGTCGTCGTTTTTCTTTTGGCATCTTATACAGCATCCCGTGCACTTCCAGATTCTCCCAGGCCGACATTTCATTTTCCAGATTATTCTGCTGCGGGACAACTCCAATCTTTGCTTTGATCGAAATCAGGTTCCGATCAATACTTTCTCCACCAATGACAATATCTCCACTTGTTTTTGGTGTCAGGGTACTGATCATTCTCACGGTTGTTGTTTTTCCAGCGCCATTGGGGCCCAACAGGCCAAAGAACTCCCCATCCGCAATGGTGAGATTAAGCGCATCAACCGCTGTTAGACTTTTATATTTTTTTGTCAAATCAATTATTTCAAGCATTTGTTTCCCTTCCTCTTAAACCTTTTAATTCTCCAATAATTGCGAAACTATCCGCAACATTCACGGCACTTTCGCAATTCCAAACCGACATTTTTTGTTACCCTGCAGTCTTATTCGCTATAGTTTTCCAGATCCCCCTCAATGTCCATATAAATTTCCCGGAGTTTTTCGAGACTTTCTGCTTTCGCCTCCCACATCCCTCGCTGGGCGGCCTCGAACAGGCGCTCGGTCATATTCTGAATGGCCCAGGGATTAACGCTCTTGATCCACTCCCGGCGCTCATTGTTAAACAGAAAATTCTCCGAAATCTTTTCATACATCCAGTCTTCAACACTATCTGCAGTAGCATCCCAGCCAAAGACAAAGTCCACCATTCCCGAAATCTCCTGAGCACCCTTGTAACCATGCTCTTTCATCCCGTCAAACCACTTGGGGTTCAGAATCCGCGAGCGCATAATTTTAGCCGTTTGTTCTTTGACATTGTTTAGCGAAACCCGGGCTGGATCACTGCTATCCCCACAATAGGACTGGGGTTTATGACCCGAGGCGGTGCGGACCGCGGCAATCAGGCCGCCATGATAATTATAAAAATCATCGCTTTCTAACATATCAATTTCCATGGAAGATTCGTTTTTTATGGTAATCTGCGCCTTCGACAATCGTCGGGCAAAAACCTCGGTAACCCGTTTACCATGAACCTTTTTACCATAGGCGTGGCCACCCCAAAAAGTATAGATCTTGCCCAGATCGGTAAAATCTTCCCAATTCTTGCTGTTAATTAATTGGGTCACCCCAGCCCCGTAGGTTCCCGGTGGATCGCTGAAGATCCGCATCCCGGCTTCTTCCTGAGCAGTTTCAATACTGGCACCGTTTTGAATCAGCTCCCTGACCTCATTTTGAAAATTTCGTTTGATGAAGTTTTCTTCATCGCTTTCATCCAAACTGGCAACCAGGTTAACCGCTTCCTCCACCGATTCAATCAGATTGGGAAAGGTATCCCGAAACAGTCCGGAAATACGTAGGGTCACATCCACCCGGGGCCGTCCCAGTTCGGAAATGGGAATGACTTCCAGTCCAATAACCCGGTCTGAATTTTCCAGCCACTTGGGCTTAACCCCCAACAGATAATAGACTTCAGCAATATCATCACCAGAGGTTTTCATGGTTTCTCCGGCATAGACCACAATCACCATCGTTTCCGGATAACACTGCTCGTCTTCTAAATAGCGGTCGATCATTTTTTGGCCCAGCTGTTTGCCAACCTCCCAGGCGGCCCGGGTCGGCACCGCCGCCGGATCAATGGCATAGAAATTGCGACCGGTTGGCAATATGCTGACTCTGCCCCGGGTGGGCGCTCCCGATCCCCCGGGCGGCACAAACTCGCCATTAACCCCCTTAACCAGATGGGTCATTTCATCGGTGGTGGCGGAAAGTTTTGGCATCAGGGTACTGTTCATAAATTCGAAAACCGTCTTTAAATCAACCAGATCCGTCGGATTAACAGCTTTAAAATGACTTTTGATGTGGTCACTAATGGTGTCTGGTTCAGTCTTATTTTGCAGGTAATCTCTGACTACTTCCCGACTTAAGGCTTCAATCTCATTAAATTTCATCAAGTTAGTGACCCCTTCGGCATCCCGATGCTGGGGGTTATCTTTCAAAAATTCGTAATCCATCCCCATCGCTTTGGCAGTTGCCTGGGTTAATGACGGGATCTTGCCATTTGATAACCGCAGCAGGGAACAAACCAGCTGATAAAGCCGTTCCGATTCCGGCACCTGTCCAAAAATATGGAGTCCATCTTTAATTAAGGTATTCTTAATGCCTTCCACCCAGGTATGGAGTTTTTCTACAAAGGCTGGAAACTCTGCTTCCATCTCTTCCTGGCTGATATCCAGGTCGGTGAGGTAATTTTGTTCAATCACAATGGTTTGGATGTTTTGCTGGACAAAGGAAGTTTTCCCCTGGTCGGTGCTAACCGCCCGGTAATATTGTTTGATCAGGTCATCCAGCTCTTCCATCTCGTCATAGCTGCCACTCTGCGCCATCGAAGGAATCAGATGATCCAGAAGAACCGCATAAGAACGCCGCTTGGCCTGGATGCCTTCACCTTCGACGGTAATGCTGTAAGGATACAGATTGGGCAGGTTGGAAATGGCAATATCGGGATAACAGGCTGCCGACAAGCCAATTTCTTTGCCCGGCAACCACTCGAGCGTGCCATGGGTTCCCACATGAATCACTACATCGGCCTTAAAGCCATTTTTTAGCCATTTATAATAGGCAATATACGGATGGGGCGGTACAATATCAGTGCTGTGATAAACCTCTTCAGCTTTGTCCTCATAGCCCCGGGCTGGCTGGAGCCCAATGAAAATGTTGCCATTAAGAATTCCCGGCACCGGCATCTGATCCTTAAAGACCATGTTTTCCCCGGGCGGATCGCCCCAATCCCGGATCATCTCTTCCTGGACCTTACTTTCCAGCGCCTTAAACCAGGGCTGGTAGTCACTCTTATCAATCACCGCGACACTGCGTTTAAGGGCTTGTTCAGCCGATAAAAAGCGGGTGTCAAGGCTGACGGCGTCGATAATTTTTTGGATGATCTCATCGCCGCTATCAAAATCGTATTTGGTTGTAATCCCATCGGCCGCCAAGGCCTTAACCATATCAAAAACACTTTGGGGTGAATCCAGACCAAAGGCACAGCCGATCATATCATTTCGAGGCGGCATATTATGAAAGAGGATCGCTACCTTCTTGTCGGCATTCTCCTTTTGTCGTAGCTTTGCCCAATTGAGTGCCAGTTCGCAGATATTGACGACCCGATCCGCTATCGGTCGGTTAATGGTCTTATCGCCGATTTCATCTTTTACAAAAACCGAATAGGCAATCGTAAAGCTCATAATCTGACCGTCAAACTCCGGATAATAAACACTTCCGGGAAAAGACATGGCATCGATTCCGCACAAATTATCACACCAGTTTTCATAGCTCTGGAAGGTGGTCAGGGCCTTAATCACCGGTACATCGATGGCCTGATAAATGCTCTTTTCCACCGTTTTGGTACCATCCCCGGGATCTGAAAGGATACTTTGCGAATGGCTCATGGTGTTAATGATCACATCGACATTTGCGATTCCGGCGGTGGTGAAAATATGATCAACGACCCACTGAAAGCCTAAGCAGCCAATGGCGGGGTTAGGTGCTGAGGACGAATAAACCGCCAGCGGATGGGCTCCCTGTTTTCTGACTTCTGCAATCAGGGCATCAATGTGTTCTAAATTGTTCTCCTGCACCAATTTGCTGTACATTAAAATACCGACCACTGGTTTTTGGCTTGCCCGGGCTTCTTTAAGGGCGGTTTCAATGCTTTGTTCTTTACTTGATTTTTTGCTTGCTTCTGCGTTTAGTTTCTGGCCTGGGCAATAAATACCTTCCCAGCTGGAATGACGGGGCTCGCTGTATGCGATGTTAAGCGAGCCATAATAGGCCCCCAGGTATTTAATCAGGTTAAGGCAGTTTTCGGTGCTGGTGTCCAGAGCATATTTCTGAATCTCCCCATGTTCCCATGGTGAAATACCAGATTTTTTTAAAGCAATGACGTTTTCTTCATCACAGCCGGACCAGATAAAAAAGCGTTTCTTATTTTCAAATCGCTCCATCAGCGGCGCGAAGCTCTTAAATTGAGTGAGTCCGGCATGAATAAAAATCAGAATAAAATCAGCTCTTTCCAGTTCTGCCATGGCCGCGTCAAATGCTTCTTTGGAATCATCCAGCTTGTTGCTGGTAAGAAAGCTGACAGCAATTTTTGTTTCATCTTTAGTTACCGTTTCATTATTGGAAGATCCTTCACTTTTAAAAAGCCTGACAGCTTCCTTAAGATTGTAGGTGTGATCCATCGGTGAATGAATAAATGTTATCCGATACATATTTGCGCCTCCAGTAAACCAACTAAACAATCGGTCATCTTCTGGGTCATGGCTTCAATGAATCCATCTTTTGTGACACCTTGCCAGTCAGTGCCATTAAACCCTGCCAACTGGGGATTCATCCGTTTTAATATCTGCTTGGCTTCAGAAACTGTTTGTTCCATGTTGATCAGATCCCAATCGAATTGGTCCAGAAGATGAACGTAGAGGGAGGTAAGAACCACCAGTTCTGGTTCCTTATCCAGCTTTTCCAGCAGGCAAACAAATTCCGGCTTGGCTAAGTCATTCCCTGTTTTAAACTGATCCCAGATCGTATCCAATTTAATACCAAATCGCTGCATCCGTCTTAAAATGCTGAATTGCTGCTCGGGGCTAGCGCCCGTCTGTAAAAAAAGTGCTTCTTTTACGGCTGGTTTAACCGCTAATCCGATCAATTCCCCCAGTTTACTGTGTTTGCCGGCAAACTGATAATAGTTCGGGGATTCCCCGTTAGCGATCAAGATGGTGCCATCAGTTCCCGACCCGGTGGCCAATCCCCGAGAATACATGCTCCCCAGCAGCAGCTCCTGAATCGCTGCTGTTTTGGCCTCAGTGCAGGTGACCAACGCCCGGGTCAAAGTTTCCGGCGGCATGTTGCCATCGATGTAGAGGATAATATTAATCGTCCCCTCTTTGATTTCATGGAGCTTCCCATTAACCTCATACCAGGTGGTGGGATCGCCGACCCGACCACCATTGACCTCAATGCCTCCGGTTACGATGACGGTCACACTTAAGTTTTTATAGGCGACGGTTTTAATCGCCACATTTTCCATCGATGCAGCGGTCGTGATGCCTGCGGTATAATCGGCATCCAGGCCCAGTTCTTCGGTAATGATCTTCATGTGCTCCTGGTAGGTTTCCGCCCGGAGTTTACAGGCCATGCCAGCACCCTGGGTGGCGTCGTAATTAAAGACGGATTTAAGTTCTTCAGAATATCCGCCATTTAGGTGGGCTGTTGATAAAACCTTCACTTTTCTTTCAAAACAAATTACAATACTTTTCTGATAGCGGTGAACCGCTTCTCCTGTTGGTAACCGATGTATACGCATACTCTGATTCTCCCTCACTGAATTAATATTCATTCTCTACTCTTCTCTACCCCCTTTAATTGGTTCATCTCAGCCTATTAATGAATCAACAATTTCTTCAATGCTATCGGTATTAAACTGAGAATCATCAAAGGGGCGCTTCCGCATCCGATGGGGCAGAACAAAGATGGCCGCTTCTTTAATATCCTGGCTGGTCACCGATTCATTGCCATGATAGGCGGCGATCGTCATCGCTGTTTTCATCATCACGATATCAGCCCGATGACCATCGACTCCCAACGACATGGAAATTCTGGCGATGGTTTCAAGCAGCTGGTCATCAAAGCGGACATTTGGCAAAAACACCGCGGCATTTTGAATCCGCTCAACCTGTTCATTTTGATTGACTTTATACAGCTCATGAAAGGCGTCATTGTTTTCTTCAAAATCCAGACGTCGCTTAATAACATCTACTCTTTGGCTAATCTCCCCTTCACCGACAACATCAACAACCAGGCCAAAGCGATCCAGCAATTGCGGCCGTAAATCACCTTCCTCGGGATTCATCGTCCCCACTAGGGTGAATTTCGCCGGATGGGTATAAGAGATTCCCTCCCGTTCAATGGTGTTGACTCCCATAGCCGCTGAATCCAATAGAATATCAACCACATGGTCATCCAGCAAATTGACCTCATCAACGTAAAGAATATTACGGTTAGCCTGGGCAAGAATCCCCGGTTCAAAGCGTTTTTCACCGTGTTTAATAGCATGTTCAATGTCCAGCGTTCCCACGACCCGGTCTTCGGTGGCACTGACCGGAAGATCAATAACCTTCATCTTGGCTTTGACGATCGTGCTATCATGGTTTTTTATCTTTTCACGACAGCTCTGACAAGCTTGATCCAGATTGACTGGGTCACAGGAGAATTTGCAGCCTTCAGCCTGATCACGCTCCGGCAAAAGATCGGCCAGGGCCCGGACCGCGGTGGATTTAGCGGTTCCTTTTTCACCTCGGATTAAAACCCCACCCAAGGATGGGTTAATCACATTGAGAATCAGGGCCAGTTTCATTTTTTCCTGACCCACGATAGCAGTAAAGGGATATATTTTCTTATTATTCATTTATTATTCCTTTTCTTGTACTCGACATTTGCTGATTATAAGGAAAGCGAAACCGCAGTGACCAGACTCATGGCTTTCAGCTCATCAATCTGATAGCGGTCAGCATCCATTTGTTTCGCTAGTTTTTCAGCCAACTTTAGTTTTACAAAACGCTCATCGGTATCGATGACAATGGTTTTTATCTTTTCGACCCGAATCTTTCCAGCGGCTTTCATGGCTTCTTCAAAAGGATCACCCCGGTCGCTGTAGGTGGCCCGGCCATCCGAAATCAGGACGATTACCGGCAGCATATCCGCGTCTTTATATTTTCCGGCCTTCACCACCTCGTAAGCCATATTCAACCCTGCTGCCAGAGGTGTTCTTCCCCCAGTAGGCAGCGTTACCAGTTTCTTTTCGGCTAACTCAACACTTCTGGTCACACCCAGAGCCAATTCGGCGGCATCATGTTTGAAAACAATCATCCCGACCTTATCCCGCTTCTGATAGGCATCGTTGAGCATCGCCACAATGGCACCCTTGACAGCCTTCATCCGTTTATTGGCCCCCATGGAACCACTGGCATCAACGACAAAAATAATCGTATTTCCAGTTCGTTTTTCCCGAATCTTCACCCGGATATCGGATTTTTTAATGGCAATTGCCATCCCATCCTTTTCCCGGTCTTTCTGATAGGGTGCAGCGGTCCGAAGCGTGGCGTCCAAGGCTATGTCCCGGATTTCACCATTTATCGGAGAGCGGTTCCGCACATACCGTCCCTGAAGCGACGTGGTTACCATCAGGCTCCGTTTTCCACTGCCTTTGGAGATCGTCGCTTTTTCACTGTCTGAAATCCAGCGGGCAATCTGAAAAACAGATTCCGGTGCATCCAGATTTTCTGTTTCGCCCTGATAGAAATCATCCTCCGGATCACTCTGATCGGTCGTCTCATTCTCCGGCTCTGCTGATTCTGGCTGCTCTTGCGGTGGCTGTTCCTGATGTTCTTCCGATGATTCCGAATTTTCTGAGGAAGGGTTTTCGGGATGATCCGCTACTTCCGGTTCCGATTGAGATTGATCAGGCGCCTGCTGGTCCTGCTCTTCCGATTCTTCTGGCGTCTCAGGCGCTGTCGGCGGCGTAGCCTCCGGCACACTGTCTGCTTCCCGGACACGATGGGGCAGCGCATATTTAGCAGCTTCTTTGATATCTGAAATATTCAGTACCTTTCGTCCATCCTGGGCGGCTATGGCCCGAGCGGTTTCAATAATCACCAGCTCGGCCCGATGTCCAGCACAATTGGCTTCCTTGACCATCGATGCCGCCAGATTCATGGCATTTTCTGAAACGACAATAGCATCGATTTGATCCCAGGCGCCTTCAATCTGGTTGGATAAGGTTTTCATTTCTAAATGCCATTTCTTTTCGTAGTCGGCCGGGTTTTGTTCAAATTCAATCCGTCTGCGAATAATTTCTGCTCGAATCCGGATATCCGTTTCCCCTTCTACCTCGACATATAAGCCAAAGCGATCCAGAAATTGGGGGCGTAATCCCCCTTCTTCCGGATTCATACTACCAACCAGCATAAATTTTGCATCATGCCGATAGGACAGTCCTTCACGTTCAATAATGTTTTCTCCGGAAGAGGCTGCTTCCAACAGTGATTTGACCAGATGATCACTTAACAGATTGACTTCATCGACATATAGCAGATTACCATCCGCCTTTTTCAAGATTCCCGGTTCAAATTTTCTTTCCCCATATTTAATCGCATGCTCAAAATCGATATTTCCCAGCAGGCAGTCCTCAGTAGTGTTGAGTGGCAGTTCCACCAGCGCCGTTTCCTTTGTCAGTCGACAGACTCCTCGAACCAAGGTTGATTTAGCGGTTCCTTTTTCACCACTGATCAAAACCCCGCCGATCTTTGGATTAATGATATTCCAGATTAAAGCATTCTTTATTTCCGTCTGTCCAACAACCGCTACAAAGGGAAATACGGTATTTTTCATCATTTTTCGCTCCTCTTAACCAAGTGACTCCAGGCTTCCTTCCATTTCCAGGCATAGCTTTTCCAGTTTTTCGACACTTTCCTTTGAGGCATGCCACATTCCCCGCTGATTAGCCTCTAATAATCGTTCAGCCACATTCTGGAGAGCCCAGGGATTAACTTCCCGCATCCAGTCGGTGGTTTCTTTATCGAAGGCGTAACGGTTGGCAATGGCATCATACATCCAGTCGTCAATGACGTTAGTAGTGGCATCCCAGCCAAAGGTAATATCCACCATCGCCGAAATTTGTTTGGCCCCCCGATAACCGTGATTTTTCAAGCCCTCAATCCATTTGGGATTGTTGACCCGGGTTCGCATCACCCGGGAGGCTTCTTCATGGAGGCTCAGGGTTTCGATATGATCGGTGTCCGAAGTGCTGGGCACGTAGGCCGGCTTCTGGGAACCGCTATGGGTCGTAATCGCTGCAACCATGCCGCCAAAATAATTATAAAAATCGTCGCTGTCAAGCATGTCCACTTCCCGGGTCGATTCATTCTTCACCGCCACATTGATCTTGCTAAAACGCCGGGTAAAGACCTCTGGCATTTTTTCACCATGGACATCCTTCCCATAGGCATGACAGCCCCAGGTGGTGTAGACGGTCCCCAGATCGGTGACGTCATTCCATTTCTGACTTTCGACGACATTTTTGGTACCGGCACCATAGGCTCCCGGTGGATCACCAAACACCCGCAGCAATGACTGGCGTTCGGCCTGTTCCAGGGAAATACCCTGGCTAACCAGTTCAGCTACCTCTTCTTTTACATGCTTGCGGATATAGTTCATCTCATCGGGCTCATCCAGTGCAGCGACCAGATTCACTGCATCTTCCACCCGTTCGATCAGATTGGGAAAGGCATCCCGGAAAAGCCCGGTGATCCGTAGTGTCACATCGATTCTGGGTCGTCCCAACTCTTCCAGTGGGATCGCTTCAACCCCAATCACCCGGTCAGTGTTCCCCAACCAGACGGGTCGGGTACCCAACAGATAAAAGGTTTCGGAAATATCATCCCCATAGGTCCGCATCGATTCAGTGGCATAGACCAGCATCGAGACGCTCTCCGGATATTTACCTTCATCCTTCTGATATCGCTCCATCAGCTGATCTCCCAATACCTGGCCGATTTCCCAGGAAGGTCGGGATGGCATCGCACCAGGATCGACAGAATAGAAATTTCTACCCGTGGGCAGAATTCCAGCATTTCCTCGAGTCGGTGCCCCGGAGGGTCCCGGCGGGATAAACTTCCCATGGATTCCATTGATAAAGTGATCCAGCTCGTCGGTAATCCGCATCACCCGTGGCAACACAAAGCGACAGACATAATCCAGAGTTTCCTGCAATCGTCTGGTGGGGTTTTTATCACTACACTCAAACAGTTTGATAATTTGTGCAACAGCCTCGGGTTCATAATTTTGCTTTTCCAATTCCAGAAAAATATCACGACCAATTTCATCGGCCTCTGCTAATAGAATCCCATAGGATTTTCCATCACTGGTCGCTTTATCCGGTTCAGCCAGTAAGGCTTCATGATCCAGACCCAGTAAATCACAGACCCCATCCCGCAGCGAGGGGATGGTGCCATTACGGTTTCTGACCAGCATTTTCAGCATGTTCCTGAATTTATCACCTTTCGGAACCATCCCAAAAATGTGAAAGCCGTCATAAATATCACAGGCCTGAACGTTGGTAACCCAGGAGTGAAATTCATGGATACAGCCATCAATATCCGTTTCCATTTGTTGGGCGGTAATGCCAATATCGTCATGCAGATTCATCCTGATGGCCAATTCCTTGATTTCCTGCTGAATAATTGGCAGCTTTTTAGGATCTGCACTCTGAATATGATAGTACTGTTTCATCAACTCATCCATCTCAGCGAGTTCATCGTAAACTCCGGCTTCAAACATTGATGGCACCATATAATCCAAAAGGGTGGCGTAGGTTCGTCGCTTGGCCTGGGTGCCTTCACCGGGAGCATTAATAATATAAGAATAGAGATGGGGAATGGTACCAATGCAGATATCGCTATAACAATTTTTGGACAGCCCCACTTCTTTGCCGGGCAACCATTCGATGGTGCCATGGGTACCGACATGAATAATTACATCGGCTTCAAAAATTTTTTCAACCCAATTGTAAACCCCAATGTACTGATGGGGACAGGGGATATCGGTGCTGTGGTACATTTCTTCAGCCTTATCTTCAAAGGCTCGGGGGGGCTGCAGTCCGATAAAAACATTACCATTGAGAATCCCGGGAACGAGCAACTGATTCTCCACCGCCATAAAATCGCCTACCGGTTCGTCCCAATATTTGACCAGATTTTCCTGGATTCGGGGAATAAACTGATCAAACCACTTTTGATACTGTTCTTTCTTAACTGTGTCAATACTTTTTTTAAGCATCGCTTCCGGCGAAGACCAGCGACCGTCATTCGTCAATCCACTGGTAATACGGTCAATAATTTCTTTCCCATCCTCAAAATGATAGGCGGTAAAGATTCCACTCTCCTCCAGCGCATTCATCATCTCATAAACCGAAACTGGCGTATCCAGTCCGGCGGCGCCGCCGATGTTATCATTTCGGGGCGGATTATTATGAAGGATGATGGCCACCTTCTTTTTGGCATTATCTTTATGCCGTAATCTGGCCCAATTATGCGCTAGCGTAACAATCCGGTTAACCCGTTCAGCAATCGGTTTGGAAACCCGTTTCGAACCAAGGGGAGTGTCTTCATTTTCGGTGGTGGCAAAAGGATAGGCAATCACCTGACCGTCAAACTCTGGCTGAAACACACAAAAGCTAAGTGAAAGGGGGTCCAGACCCCGCACCGATTCATCCCACTCCGCCAATGATTGCAGGGTGGTCATGGATTGCAAAACCGGTACTTTGAATAATTCGAAAATGCTGGTATCTTTGAGCTTTGAGCCATCCCCCGGATCGGAAAGAATCGTCAGACTAAACGCTGTGGTATTGATGATGGCATCGACAATCACCTGACCATCCTGAATCATACAGCGTTCCAGCACATTGCGGATACCTTCACAGCCCAGATCCAGATCCGGCAGCATATCGGAATAAATACATAGGGGATTGACACCCTGATTTCTAATCTCACGAATCAGGGCATCGATATGAGCCAGATTATCCTTCTGAACCAGCAATACGTTGATGATAATACCAATAGTAAATTGACCATTGCTGCGAAGCTCAGTTAAATAAGCGGTCTCATCGGAGCTATCGCGATCTGGATCATAGATCCCACTCCATTTTGGCAGCACCGGTGGATCAAGGGGATATTCTCCACCGGCAAACTGATTGCCGATCCACTTGATCAGGTTTTTAAAATTTTTTACGCTGGTCGACTTGAAATATTTATAAATCGTCTTGAAGTCCTCCGGCATAATGCTGCAATCCGGAAAAACCTCACCGACCTCTTCTTCTATAGTAGTGTTAATAAAAAAAGGTTTCTGCTTTTTAAACTGATTAAAATAAGCATAAAAAGGTTTGAAAAAGGATAATGAACCATGAATGTTCATAAAAATGAAATCAGCTTTTTCTGTTACCTCAACACATTGGGCATAGACTTCACTATTTTCTAGCTCCGTTGTATTAAACAACGCCACCCTAAACTTACCGGGATAGTGTTTATCTAAATTGACCAGAGCCTCCCTGAAAGTCAGGAAAGGCTCCATACTGGTCATAATAATGACTAAATTTAACATTTTTTCACCTTATTTGGCGACGGCAGGCATTTGTCTGAAATGACTGAATTCCGCATCCGGATAGAGGTCAGAGTGGAAAATGGCCGCCAGCTCCAGATATTTTTCATCAATGGTATGATAAGTCGACCAAAAACTATCGGTAATCTGCCATACGTTGCCACTGCTGTAAATCGGAAGATCCGCCGCTACCGGCACCTGATCGGTGATCGATTTAATATCCGGCCCATATTTTGGCATCCCGGAGTTAATATAATAATCAGCCTTTGAAACCCGGCTGTAGAACTCTTCCGGGGTTATAACGATAACCCCATCTTTGCCAACCCCAATGTCATCAAAAAGGTATTCACCGCCAGCATCACGAACCATTTGCGCCGCTTTTGATCCGGCATTCTGAACATAAATTTTCCCAGAAGAGACAATGGCCCAGGCAACCTTTGGTTTTTCTTCATTTTCTACCTTGGCTTTCATTTCGTCAATACGAACCATCGCTTCATCATAGTATTCAGCGGCTTCTTTTTCCAGATTATAAAAAGCAGAGTAGTATTTAAGCCATTCCATGGTGCCCCGATAATCGGTTTCGGTACTTGATGAATCATAGAGATAAGGAATGTTATTCTGGGATAGCATCTCCATCAGCTTCTGCTGTTCACTACCCATGCCAGTTATAGTAAAAACAATCTTCGGCTTCAGGGATTGGATCACCTCATAATCATAACTGCTGCTGGTGGCAGAATTAGAGCCAATATCTTTGATTTTACCTTCTAGCATGCGATTTTTCATCGCATCGAAATCCCACTCTTCGGCTTTTAAACGCACCCCAACAATGCTGTCAAACAGCGTTTCGTCATCAAAGGCTCGTAAAAAGCCAACCTGGGTGGTACTGGTATAAACTGACTGATCAATCGGAATGGTAATCGATGGTAGATCCTTGTATTCCTCTGGAGCTTCCTGACCTTTTTGCAGCAGTAACATTTGTTTTCCTTCACCATCGGTGACTATCTTATTATTATTATCAAGATATTCGATGTTAAAATTTTTGGCATACTGCAATTTGATGGTATTGCCATCCTCGCTTTTATAGCTCTTGTCAGCAGACTGACACCCTGTTAATCCTACTAACCCTGATACTACCATTACCGCAGTGACCGCAATCACCGCTAACTGTTTAAACTGTCTTTTCATTACTCTTCTTTTCTCCTTCTGAGTTTGTTTTTATTTCATTTGCCATGACCATTTCTGAAAGGGTCGTCACAAAAGAATTTACCATTTTTTGAATCACCGCTTCAGCGGACTCATGTTGTTTTGTTGATAAGTCAAGATTAATTGATTGATCTTTGGCAATCTGCTTAAGAATTATTACCCCGCCATTGATAGCTTCCGATCCAGACAACAACCCCCAGCCCAGCTGATCCATCAGATGAACATAGAGGGAAGTCATGGTTACCAGCTCATCCTCCTGATCCAACCGATGGAGACGATCGATCCATTTGGGAAAATCGCGTTGACCTTTATGACTGAGTTCATTGAATTTTTTAAAAAAGGTTCCCTCGGTAACGCCATAGCGTTTCATTCGCGCAAATAACCGATGCTGGGTAACCGGGTTTAAGGCCATATGCTGATTGAGGGATTCTTTGACAGTATCCCGCACCAACCGACCAATCAGTTCTCCCAGCTTGCCATGCTTTCCAGCATAGGTCAGTCGGTTAGTCGACTCGCTATCGCAAATAATCATCAGGTTATCCGTTCCTGATCCGGTGGCGATACCGGTTGAGTAAAGGCTGCTGGCCATCAATTCCTGACAAGCGGCTGTTTTGGCCTCGGTTGCTGTCACCATGGCTCGGGCCATACAGCCTTGTGTCATATTGCCACTGACAAAGACCATACTATTAATGGTTCCCGGTCTTAAATTAATATACTCGCCGTTTTTTTCATAGCTGGTAGCTTTCTCACCAATCCGCCCGCCATTGACTTCCAGACTAGCGGTGGTAATAGCCGTCACGGTCAGGATGTCATAGGTTTCGCTTTTAATGGCCGCACTTTCCATGGACACAATCGTAGCCATCCGTGCTACCGTGTCCGGAGCCAACCCCAACTCCTCCCGGATAAAGGACTGCATTTTTTCCTGCTGACCGGGTTCCATGTGTTCGCACAACCGACCCGGCCCGGGGTTGACATCCTGATTAAATATCGCCGTTAGATTTTCCTGATAACCACCATGCTCCATGGCGGTACTGATAACCTTTCGTGGTCCCGAAAAAGGCACCACCAGACACCGATGATAGCGATGAATAGGATCTCCGGTAGCTGTTACCCCCAACATCATCTCAGCACCCACTTCCTGTTTGTGGCGGGATGATCTGCAAAATCTCGGCCGGATTTTTACAGCATTTTATTTTTTCGGCCCAATCACCAAACCGTCCTTTTAATTCGCTTTGATCAGTTAAGCTAAAAACTACTTTTCCCATTTTGATGGCATCAATGATTAAATCCAGATTATGCTCATTCGTTTTTCCCACCGGAAAGCCGGTGTCAATAACATAGTGCATTTTTGCCATTTTAGCTGCTGCATCTTCGTAATGTTTTTCGGTAATCCGACTAAACGAGTCTTCTTCAACAACATCGCAATTGAGGGCCTTTGCCACATGCAAGTCAATGTCATTGCTATGCAGTACCCCGCAGCACATGCCAAAACCAGCTCGGGATACGGCCCGATAAACGCCGGTTCCAGTGCCATTTCCGCCGGTAATAAACACTTCCGGTAATACCGGTGAACAAAATTCGAGGCACCCTAACAACTCATTATAATTAGCCCCTTCAATTGAGTAAAGACTCTGAATTGTACCAGTTTTGATAATCTCTTCTGGCGTTCCCTGAGCTTTAACCTTACCCTTTTCAATCAGTAAAATCTTCTGACAGCCTTTAATAGCAATATCAATGTCATGGAGGGATAGCACCACGGTGATGCCTTTTTCCAGACAGAGTTTTCTTAAAATACTGATGACTTCCACCTTGTGCCGAACATCCAGATGACTGGTAGGTTCATCCAGAACAATCAGCTCGGGTTCCTGAACCAACGCCCGGGCAATCATGACCTTTTGTTTTTCACCATCGCTAAGTTCGAAATAATAGCGGTTTTTCAGATATCCAGCATCAACCAGATCAAGCGCCTCATTAACAATCTTTTCGTCTTCTGCTGATAGTCTTCCCATAAAATTGGTATGGGGATATCGACCCATTGAAGCAATTTCAAAAACAGTCAACAGTCCCAACGAGACCTGTTCAGTCAGCACGATCGCCATTTTTTTAGCCAGTTCTGCTTTTTTGATGGTCGCTATATCCCTTCCATTAATTTCAACTCGCCCATTTACCGGTGGTTGCAATCCCGTTAAGGTCCGCAAAATCGTAGATTTTCCAGACCCATTGGGACCCAACAAACAGATCAGTTCTCCTTTTTGGGCACAAATATCCACTTGTTCAACAACTACCTTTTTATCATAACCAACATTCAGATTTTCAGTGAAGATTACTGGTTTCATAGCTCATTTCCTTTCGTTTTATGGACGAGTAAGTAAACAACAATCGGCGCACCGATTAAGGCCGTAATAACCCCCAAGGGCAGTTCAATGGGGGAAAGAATCATCCGTGCAATAAGATCACAAACCCCGGTCATCAAGGCCCCAGCGAAAATGACCCCCGGTATCAGAATGCGATTATCTGACGTCCCTAGAGTGATTCGCACCATATGGGGAACGGCCAGGCCGACAAAGGAAATTGGCCCGGCAAAGGCGGTGATCGTTGCCGTCAAGACACTGGCAATCAGAATCACAATCACCCGGAATTTTTTCATGCTGAGCCCCATGGAAATCGCATAATTCTCACCAAAGAGCATGGCATTTAATGGTTTACTCAAAACAAAAGCCAGAATAATCATCGGTAAACCGATGCCATATAAAAACTGGACCTGTGGCCAGGAGAATCCCGAAAAACTGCCCATCGACCACATCACAAAGCCATGCAGCTGTTCTTTGTCGGCAAAAGCGGTCAGGATACTGGTAAAGGCATTGCAAATAAACCCGGCCATCATCCCGATGATTAAAAGGGTTGTGATGTTCTTTACTTTTTGAGCGGCAAAAACCACCACCACCATCACCAGCATGGCACCCAGAAAAGCACCGGCAAACAAACCCATCGGGGGCAGGGACTTCAATCCGAATGAGAATCCACCTAATAGTACCAGCCCCACGAACAAGGTTGCCCCGGATGAGACCCCTAAAATATAAGGCTCGACGATTGGATTTTTAAAAAATATCTGCAGCAACAAACCGGAAAGTGCCAGACAGGCTCCCCCCATGATCGTAGCCAGGGTTCTGGGTAGGCGAATATTCATAATAATCGGGCCATAGGTATCATCTGCCACTGCTTTTCCCGACAAAATAGATAGAATATCCGGAATACTGATATTGATGGACCCCACACTGATGCTGTATAGCGAAATCACCACAATGGCCCCAAGAATCAAGACCAGGATGCTGATTTGTCGTGCTTTTCTGTTTTTTATACTTTCCATTACCACCTCTGATTCATAATTTTCGTTGCTTTTTTCTTCATTATGAAACCTCCATTTATATTTCTAAATTAATACTATCGATGCTAACCAATATTTTCGCAATTTCCCCTGCTAGCTCGCAATATTAATTGCTCTGACAGTTTTGCTTTGTCCTTTAATCAGAAATGTTGATCTGACTATTTTGTAATTTTCCCAAGTATAAAAAAAGGCTCATTATCTCAAATTGAGACAATGAGCCCGTAAAACGGTACGCAAATAAAACCTTTTTTCTGTCTCTCGCAGAGTTTTGCATAAACAGGCAGGTCTTCTGGCTCAAGCGTCAACATACCCTCCTACCTTCCCATATTTCTACAGTGGCATTCCTGGAGGAACTCTTCTTTTACAGCGGCGGGACCGCGGAGGATTTTCACCTCTCTTCCCTTTTAATCGGCCTGCAATACAATGGATTGCAACCGACACCTGTTTTTAATTATTCAATTTTTAAACTTAGTCCTTTTAAACCCGTCTTATTTCTTAGCTTTTTTTGAGTCTGTTTTTTTTGGCTCGTCTTCTTTTTTCTTTCGCTCCACAAATCGCCCCATTAAGAAGGCAATAATCCCGACCCCGATTCCGGTTTGAAGACAGAAAAACAAACTTTCCACTTCACCGGGTATTTCACCGTTTATCGCCGTTTCAAAAATTGGGGTAAACCAGGGTTCATACTCTGTTCCGGTAATCTCAGACACAACCCCACTGCCCGCATCATCAGAGCCCCCAAACTCGGCATCCTGCAAGATAAACAGGGGGACCAGAGCAATGATTACTGCCAACACTAAAAGACCAATGACTGTTTTTTTTGTCGCTGTCATTATTTTACACCTCCGGTAAGATATCCCAGATCATTAAGTTCTGGTTGTGCATAGGTTTCCAGCCCGATTATAATAACCACGGTTAAAATTCCTTCGATGATAGCCAAGGGAACCTGAGTCGGTGCAAAGACGGCTAAAAATTTAACCATCGAAGCGGCAACGCCACCACTTTCGGAAGGATAGGCCATCGCCAACTGGAATGCGGTAACACAATAGGTAAACAAATCGCCAATTGCCGCTGCCAGAAAAACACCGACATGCTTATTAATTTTTATTTTTTTACAAAGTATAAAAATTCCGAAGGTTACAAAGGGGCCGGCAATCGCCATTGAAAAGGTATTCGCGCCCAGAGTCGTCAGCCCACCATGTGCCAGCAAAATAGCTTGAAACAATAGGACAATGACGCCTAAAATACTGACTGCCGCTGGTCCAAACAGAATCGCGCCCAGCCCGGTCCCGGTCATATGAGAACAACTGCCGGTTACGGATGGAATTTTTAAAGATGATAACACAAAAACATAGGCTCCAGCCATAGCCAGTAAGGTGATGGTTTTAGGATTTTCTTTGAGTGTTTTTTTTATCGACATGTAACCCTTAATTAAAAATGGAATACAGATCACGCCCCAGGCCACACTAAAACCGACTGGCAGGTAACCTTCCATAATGTGCATCGCACTGGCCACCGGGGTAAACCCAAATACCAGGGCGATCGCAGCCGCAGCCGCAATAAATCGCTTCTCTCTTGTTGTTAAACTTGTGTTCATAGTTCCTCCTCTAGTTTTTATCTATATATTATAAGGGTTTGCGAAAATTCTTGAGCGCTCAATTTTGAACTCTCACAAAGCCAACTTAACTTAAAATCGATTGCGCAATTACTGCTATCGTAACCATCTACCTAAATGACTCTTTACCGAATATTTTTTTGTAATAAAACTTTAAGCGCCTGGGGAGTGGTTGGATAGTTGCTTTCGTCCTTTATCATTTTGTTTTCAACCAGCATCTCATAAACATCGAGCATGGCTGGCCGTTTCAGATTTGCCTGCTCCAGGATTCTCGCGTTTTTAAAAATCTCCAATGGCGTTCCATCAGCAATAATTTTTCCCTGATCAAAAACTATCGCCCGCTCTGCCCAACGATAGGCAAAATCCACATCGTGCGTGGAGATCAGCATCGTTTTGCCTTCTTCTCCGAGCTTTAGTAGCACCTCTTCTAACATCTGGGCATTGAGGGGATCCAGGGCCGCGGTTGGTTCATCAAAGATAATGACCTCTGATTTCATCGCGATAATATCAGCAATCGTCACCCGCTTTTTTTCGCCGCCACTTAAATAATGAGGCGGACGATCTTTAAAATCGAGGATGTTCATGTAGGTTAGGGCCTCATCGACCCGGCTGATTACCTCTTCTCGAGGCAGTTTTAAATTCATCGGGCCAAAACCAACCTCGGCCATGACGGTGGAGGCAATGATCTGATTGTCGGCGTCCTGAAAAACAATCCCGATATTCTTGCGCAAATCTTTTATATTCTTTTTATTAATAATTGTGCCCTGATAGCTGATTTCGCCGTGATCGGCTTTAAGTACCCCATTGGCATTAAGAAAAAAGGTCGACTTACCAGACCCGTTCGATCCGATCACCGCAATCTTTTCGCCCTTAAAAATATTCACACTGACCCCATCCAGCGCCGGGTTTCCGTTTCCATAACTGTAATAAAGCTCGCTGACCTTTAGTATTGGTTCACTCATAATTAATGCCATCAATCCTTTCTAGTGCGTAAAAATCCCAAGCAGAATCAGAAAAATCATGAAGGCAGCCCCAATTATCAGGTGACTCACCTGAAGCTTCTTTTCTTCTTCCAGAAAAACCAAATCGCCGTCATAGCCTCTGGCTTCCATGGCGGTATAATAAGCATTGGCCTTTTTAAGTGAAACCACCAGCATATTGCTGGCGACACTGCCAAAGGTATAGCAGGCAGTCTTAAAATCACTATAGCCCTGGCGGGAATCGGCAGAATTTCGTATGTTATTAAAAACATCCAGCATAATAAAAATATACCGATAAATCAGGTTCATTAGCTCAATAATCAGCTTGGGCACATGGGCCTTTCGGAGCACCCCGATGATTTCTGAAGAAGGTGTGGACAAGGTCATCATAATCATGGCGCTAATGGCACCAAAGACTTTCAGAATCAGAAAGGCCATTTCCTGGAGCTTGGCAACTGAGGTAAAGAGATAGCCAAAACCAAGAAAAAGATTAAACTGCCCGATCGGCTGGCTTGAAAAATCAACCCCAATGGCAATGGTTCCCAGAAGAATAAAGGTAATCGGTATCATCAGTACCGAAATATACGCTCCCAGCGGCAGTCCGCCTTTTAACACCGTCAAATAGGCCATGCTGGCGATTACGGCCAGAGACACAAAGGGATTATTTAGCCCAATGCAAAGAAGCAGGGTGGTAAAGGAAAAAACCACTTTAAAGGTCGGGTTCCACTGTCTTATTTTTGAGGCATAGGCATAAAAATCAATGGCCGATCCTTCGCCATGTTTATGTCCAATTTGATGATGGTGTCGCTTCTGATGATGCATTGTTTCATGCTCCGGTTTTTCACCGGTTTTTACAACACTGATCCATTTATCTAAACTTTTTTCCACATGAAGCCTACCCTTCTATTGTTTGCTTGTCTTGACGCTTACTGATTCAACTGACCATGGCAAATTTTTCCCACACCTTTCATCAACTCTTCAATTGAAGAGAATTTATTGCTGCAGTTTTCTTCAATCCGGTCGACCAGAATAATTTTCATCCCCAGTTTTTTAGCGGCTTTGATTTTGTCCACTACGCCACCCATGTTGCCACTTTCCTTGGTTACCAGGACCGACGCCTTACAATATTTAAATAATTCAATATTTAACGCTTCATTATAGGGGCCCTTAATGGCAATGATATTTCTGGGGTTAAATCCCAGACTTTCGCATTTACTTAAAACTTTCCAGTCTGGAAGCACGCGCAGATAAATCCTTTTCGAGAAGTCGGGAATCCTTTTGAATGTTTCAATCTTATTACTCCCAAGCGTAAGTAAAATATTGCCTTCGCAGTTTTCCAGAACATCACAGGCTTCTCCGTAGTTCTTAACGATGGTAATGTCCGGGTCATCCTCATATCTGATCCGCTCCCGTTCATAACGAAGATAGGGCAGGGCTTCGAATTTGCAGACATTGATGGCGTTTCTTGTTATTTCTGTTGAAAATGGATTGGAGGCGTCAATTAAACAGGCCGGTTTAAGCTTTCTAATCAACTGGGTAATGTAATCTTTGTTCAGTTTACCCTGATAAATATCCAGATTATTAAACTCATCCAACATACCAGCTCCCAATCGCGAAGTAACCGTCACTGCCGTATCCTGTTTTTTTTCTAGTAGTCTTTCAATCACTGTCTTTGCGTCGGTTGTCCCGGCTATTACGAGTACTTTTGACATTAATTCTCCATCCTATTTCTTACTTTTTTGCACCAAAAAACCTCATTATCTCTAAACAAGACAATGAGGTCGCAAAAATGCGTACAAAAATAAACCTCCTCCATCTCTCGTAGAGTTTGAGATACACAAACAGGCAGGTCTTCTGGCTTGAGCGTCAGCATTACCTCCTGCCTTCCCAACTAAGTGGTGGCATTCCTGGAGGAACTCTTCTCTTACAGCGGCGGGACCGCGGGGGATTTTCACCCCTCTTCCCTTTTCACCGGCTTATAATACATGGATTACAGCCGACACCTGTTTATCTTATTAAATTCTTATTCTTTTTTTAAGTCTCTTGTACTATATCAAAAAATAGTAATTTTGTCACGGATTTTTTTGTCGGATTTTTTATAACTTGAAAAGTTCCGTTCTTAAACCCAGCTCGACTAATGACAGACCGGCGATGGAAGTCACATCGGTTTCATCAGGATCCACCAGCACGATGGCTTCTGAATCGATGGTATCAATGGTTTTTAAATCATCAGTCAGACCAACACCCGTTTTCTTTACTTTAGTTTATTTATTTTTCAAAGCTTTGCGTGCCAGTCTTGCTGGTGTGATGATGCGATCTTGATAATCAAAGCACTCTTTGGCAATAACATTACTCAAAAGCAACAGGCAAATGAGATTTGGAATGGCCATGAGGCCGTTCATGGTATCCCAGACGATTTCCAAAGCAATGGTTGAACCGATAAAGGTAACCAGACAGTAAACAAATCGATAGATCTTAGTTGCTATGGGCGCTCTGATAAGATATTCCAGGGATTTTTCGCCATAATATTCCCAACCCAAAATAGTTGAAAAAGCAAATAGCATAATACCAATGGTTATAATCCATCCTCCGGCAGGTCCTAATGCAGATTGAAATGCCATAATAGTGAGATTCACACCGGTTACCAAATTTCCAGAGGCATCCACACTGCCTAATGCACCGGAAGAGGCAATGACTATGCCGGTAATACTGCAGGTTACCAGGGTATCAAAAAAGGTGCCGGTCATATTGATATAGCCCTGTCGTGAAGGATAGTCGGTTACTGCAGCCGCTGCGGCGATGGGTGCGGAGCCCAGGCCCGCCTCATTGGAAAAAACCCCCCGGGCAACGCCCCAACGCATCGCGGTTAACATACTGGCAATAATCGTTCCACCGACACCACCGGCAATGGCAGTGGGAGAAAAAGCCATCGTAAAGATTTCAGCTATGCCGGCTGGGACATTTTCATAATTAATGATAATGACGGTTAATGCGGCGATAAAATACAAAACAGCCATAAACGGTACAATTATGCCGCAAACCTTTCCGATACTTTTAATCCCGCCAAGAAGCACAGTGATCGCCAGACCTGTAATGATGAGTCCGGTAATCCAGGTTGGCACCCCAAAGGTTCCATAAACCGCATTTGAGATGGAGTTGGCCTGGGTCATGTTGCCGATACCAAAAGAAGCGGCCACTGCAAAGACTGAAAATAAAACGGCCATTGTGGATCCCAGCCATTTAATTTTAATGCCATTTTTCATGGCATACATGGGCCCTCCGGACATTTCGCCCTGTTCGTTGGTTTCCCGATATTTTATGGCCAGTACACTTTCACCATATTTGGTGGAAAGACCAAACAGGGCACTGATCCACATCCATACCAGGGCACCAGGACCTCCCAGTACCATGGCCGTTGCCACACCGACGATATTTCCTGTACCGATGGTGGCGGCCAAAGATGTCATTAACGATTGAAAAGGGGAAATATCCCCACGTTTTTTCTTCTTCGTTTTCTCGGTTTTTACAAAAATTGATTTCAAAGCATAACCAAGGTTACGCCATGGCAAAAACTTTAACCGAATGGTTAAAAAGATTCCTGTTCCTACTAAAAGCATTAGCATAACAGGTCCCCAAACTAAATTGTTGATCGCTGTAACTATTTCCGAAAAGTTCATGTATTCCTCCTGAATTTTTAAAGCAACTTAAATATCGTAGCATAGTTAGTCGGTTTATGCCAAGAGACTCAAGGTAATGCTAGCGCTAAAAGGTAGGCTTCTTTAATACTAATCGAAACTATTCAAAACATACGTTTCCATAATAAAGCGGCTCCCCAGTGCTGATAATCACATAAAGCCCCTTTCGATATTCGTTATAGTACTCATTTTGAAACGGCGATTCAGTGGCTTTTTTCTGGGTCACCACATATTGATCCGGTGACAGTGTTTTAATATGGTATGCGGATCCTTTTTTTGATATTTCATCGTGATTCCTACCTTTCCTGCAACTGTTTTATTATTACCCTATCTTTCCGAGTGCTAATCAGTCTTCAATAATATTAAGAAAGGCTTCAAGACCATTCACTGGCTGTTCAAGCGGTTATTTCTACAGATATAGGCTGTCCGGTTCGCCGTGAATCATCTGCTGATTGACGGCAAACTCATTGATCTTTTTCAGATCTGTTTCGCATTTATTGATTTCAACCGACGCCTGCTTATCACTATTCAATTTTTATTAAATCCTAAATCTCATTGTGGTATATCGAACAAATGTAATTTTATCACGAATTTTTTTGTGCATTACATCCTCATCCTGAACGCTTTATTTTTGACCAATCTCGAAAAATCCAAGTCCATCAATAGCGGCTATCATCTTATGAAGATAATCATCACTGGTAATCGGCCATTTATATCCTTTACGGAAAAGCATATTAGTGGTAAACCGTTGTTCACTGCCCAGATAAGCAATCTGCTGGTGCGAGCCGGTATCGGTGTAGGCAATGATCCCCGATAAATAACGGGTCAGGCGGTCATCATTCATCGCTGTTTCCAATCGTTTCTGGAACTCTTTTTCGCTGATGATCGCAATCTCAAATCCGTAGCGCCCCATCGCGGCAATCACATCAGCCATTGTGATATGATGATTATTGTAGGGATGGAAGACCCTGAAATGGTCAGCCGTTTCGCTGAGCTTAAGGATAGCCGCCGCGGTGGAATCGATTGGGGCAAATTCCACGGATGCTTCCAGACCAGAAAATGGAAAGGCCCCAATCAGTTTATAAGCTTTCAGTTTACCCATAAAGGCATTGGAATTAAAATTGATCTGGAATTCTCCGTCAGAATTCCGGGCCATCAGATTTCCAACCCGCATAATTTTCGCTTTCAATCCCTGATTTACGGCCTCCAGAATATATCGCTCGGCCGTAAATTTACTATTTGCATACTTATTGTCGAGATCCTGACCGATAAAAAGATTGTTTTCTGACAGCTTGGTATCTACCGGCGGCTGACTGTCAATACTGGTACCCGCAATGCTATGGGTAGAAATCTGAATCAGCCGAGCTTCTTGGGCCATACAATAATCAATCAGCAGCTGAACCCCACCCACATTAATATTTTCAATTTCTGTTCCAGCGGCAAAATGCTTCACATTAGCCGCACAATTGATCACAGTATCGACGTTAATCGCATTTAAGCAATTCAGAAAAGTACTGTCGGTAATTTCTCCTTCGACAATCTGAATGCGATTTCCGAAGAACTCAGCATAATCCTTATTAAAGTAGAAGACCAGCATGTTTTTCAAGCGCTTCTCACCACTTAAGGAACCCTTCGGACGCACGACACAATAAGCCGTGCCAGGATAATTCTCGATAAAGTTCTCCAGAATATGAACTCCGAGGTATCCAGTGGCGCCGGTCAGCAAAATATTCCCCACGCACTCACCCGCGACATGCTCGGCTTTTCGCAGTTCATCCATGGTATTAAATTGTAACACCCGATTAATCTCATTGTAGTTATAATTTCGGACTTCCTGTTGCCGACAACCGCCCTGAAGTGGGACGTGTCCCTCATTTTTCATAAATTCAGCCATTTCCCCAGGGGTCTGATATTTAAAAATATTGGCATAACTGATTTTAACGCCACGTTTTTCCGCCTTAATGGTTAGTTTTGTTGCCATCAGTGAAGTCCCACCAATTTCAAAGAAATTGTCATTAGTCCCAATCGGTTTAATCCCCAGGGTTTCTTCAAATGCTTCGCAAATTTTCTTTTCAAGATCAGACTCCGGCTTCACATAATCGCCAGTTTTGGTTAGCTCCGGTTGCGGCAACGCCTTCATATCGATCTTGCCATTTTGATTCATGACAAATTGTTCCAACTGCGTGAAATAGGTGGGTACCATGTATTTAGTCAGTTTTTTCTTTAAATGTTTGGCTAGCTGATCAGGATTAATCCATTTCCCAGCCGTATAATAGGCACAGAGATATTCTACCCCATTGATTTCCTGAATGGTTACCACTCCCTGGGATATACCCGGATAGCGACTGATCAGGGCTTCAATTTCACCCAGTTCAATCCGCAGCCCACGCAGTTTTATTTGATGATCCATCCGTCCCAGCACTGCCACTTCACCATTTTCAGTCCACTTCGCATAGTCTCCGGTTTTATATACCCGTTCATTATTAAAGCTGATAAATTGTTTGGCTGTAAGTTCCGGATTATTTAGATACCCCCGGCCAACTCCTTTACCGCCAACTAGCAATTCGCCAACGACCCCAATGGGCAGCAGGTTGCCATCCGGGTCACAAATATATTCCCGGACATTAGCTAGCGGCGCTCCGATGGTGATCTGGTCGTTTTCCAAATGTCTGGCATTTGAAGAGATGGTGATCTCCGTGGGCCCGTAGCTGTTGAATAAAACCGCATTGGTCAGACCTTTTAGGATATTATACAGGTTCGATGGGTATTTTTCACCGCCACAGATGATCAGACGGGCTGATCCCAAAACAGTTTTAAAAACTTCTGACTCCAAATAGGAAATCATCCGGGAAGGAGTTGCGGAAAACCCATCCGCCCCAGATTCCTTGAAAAAGGCCGCCAAATCATTGGGGTTATTCACCTGTTCTTCGTCAGCAAAGGCAATCGTGATACCATTGAGCAATGCTGTCATATTCTCTTTCAAAAATACATCAAAGGCCACAGTGGTAATCGATAATAAGGTCGACACATTGTTAACCAGTGCCTGAACAAAGTTATTATTGGGTATATTAGCCACATAATTGGCCAAACCTTCCTGTTCCAACATCACTCCCTTGGGTTTGCCGGTGGAACCCGATGTATAAATGAGGTAAACCAGATTATCCGGAGCAATGTCTATCTCTGGATTTTTATCGTCATTGCCTTTTAACAACTCATCAATATCCAGCGCCCGATCAAATCCTGCTGAGATATTTTCATTGCTGGTGATCAGATATTTGGCGGCACTATCAGCTAGAACCTCGGCAATCCGCTCACTCGGATATTCAGGATCAACAGGAATAAAAGCCGCTCCTGATTTGAGAATTCCAAAGAGGGCAATATGCAGGCGGCTGTCGCGATCCAATAAAAACGCAATCTTATCCTCCGGTTTGATGCCCTTTTTTATCAAAGCATTCGCGACCCGGTTTGACAAACGATTCAACTGATCAAAGCTCAGCCGACCATCTTTAGCAATTAAGGCCGTTCGCTCTGGATAACTTCGAGCCATTATTTCAAAGCGACGAACTGGAATTTTTTCATCCAACTGGGCCTCTGTCACGTTAAAACTTTTTAATTTAAGACGATCTACGGCCCCTAACATCGACAGTGATTTCACCGGCTGTTCACTATTACTAATCATCTGAGCCACTAGCTGTCTAATGCTTTCTGTCAGGCGCATCATCATTACCTGGGAATAAAGGCCCTGGTGATACTGCGTCTCAATCTCATAATCACATCCCCGCGAATTGATATGAATGGATAAGGAAAATTTCGGTTTCTGCTGTCCCATTTCGTTTATTTGTAAGGGTTCACCTGCTAGTGTTACGGCTTCCAGTACCCCGGCCTGATAAGCAAAGTTAATCGTCGGGGTCAAGTGGTGGGCTTCGGCAATTCTGGTAAAAGGATAAGCTTCGTGACTCATCGCTTCAAACAGCAGATTCTGAACCCGTTTTACAAAAGCTCCGACCGCTTCATCATTCTGTATCTCCAGACCGATGGGTAAGGTTTTAACCAGCATACCGATACTGCGACCGACCCGAACATCACCCCGCCCATTGGAAATAGTGGTAAACTGAACATCTGGATTTCGAGAATAACGATAGAGCGCCATAATCAGCCCACCCATAAACAGACCGCTGGGAGAAATTCCCTGACTTTTGCAGAAGTCATCAACCACCTTACCATCAACTACCAGCTTTTCTGACGCCAGCAGCGCTTCCCCTGAATGATTACGATCACCAGGTATCACGGTCATTTCCGGCTTGATGATCGCGTCAAAATAGGCTTGATCCGCTAGATAGTCTTTTGTTTGCTGATAATCAGCTTCTTTCAAAGCCAGATCAAAAGCCGTGTACGCTTCTTCCTCCAGTGGACTTCCATCATAAGCCGCTACCAGATCGGTCAGAAAAATCTGTAAGGATGCGCCATCAAAAATGATGTGATGGAAATCACAAAGCAGATAGATCTGTTTTGGCGTTTTTACGATAGTCACCCGATAAAGCGGCTCCCTGTATAGATCAAAAGGTTTAACAAACGCCGCCTTAATCTTTGGATATTCCGTTTCCGTGGATTCTATCAATAATACCTGGGGCTCGGCCTGATCATTACGTTTCTGCGTAACGCTACCATTTTCATCGACCAGATAAGTTTTTAAATAGCTGTGTCGATTGATCACCTTTCCGACTGCCTCCACCAGCGCTGCGGCACTAATCTGATTTGACAGCTTTATTTCCGAAGGGATATTGTATTGTAACGCCTGGGGGTCTTTCTGACACTCCAGATAAATTCCCAGCTGATTTTCAGTAAGTGGATAGCTTGGCTGTTTTTCGTAACTAACTACCTCTTTCTTAGTGGCCGAAGCTGAATTCGTTACCAGTTTTTCCAACTTTTCAATGGTTTTATTGCTAATAATGTCTGTCGTTTTTATTTCAATCCCGCAGATTTTATGAAGCTTAACCGACAAACGAATGGCCATCAACGAAGTAAAGCCAATGGTGAAAAGGTCGTCCGTGATCCCAAACTCGTCGGTTCCAACAATCTCGCTGATAACCACAAATATTTGCTGTTGCAATGCATTCTTTGGCAAAACAATCTCGCCCCGGGTAATCATCGGCTCTGGCAAAGCTTTTTTATTAAATTTACCATTGGGGGTCAGTGGCAACTGTTCCAATTGCATATAGGCGGTAGGAATCATAAAAGAGGTCAATTTTTCGGCCAAAAAGGCCTTTAATTCCGCCACATCCACTTCCGCTGGAGCCGTATAATAGGCGCAGAGGTGCTGCGTTCCGCCCAGTTCCTTTACATCGACGCAACAAGCGGTGATTCCCTCAAACTGGCGGTGATTCCCTCAAACTGGCGGTGATTCCCTCAAACTGAGCCATCCGGCTTTCGACTTCACCCAGCTCAATCCGCAGTCCCCGAAGCTTGACCTGACCGTCCATCCGGCCGATAAATTCAATTTCCCCATTTTCCAGCCATCGAACAAAATCCCCGGTACGGTAGATCCGTTGACCCTGCCATTTTATAAATTTTTCCCGCGTCAGTTCTTCTCGATTGAGATAACATCGTCCCACGCCGGCACCGCCCACACAAAGCTCACCGATGGCGCCAATGGGTAATACCTGAAGTTGCTCATCCAGGACAAAGAGTTGATAATTGCCAATCGGACCACCGATCAAAAGGCAATCCTTTTCGGTCTGGAATTTACGAACGGTCGAAAAGATCGTGCATTCGGTCGGTCCATAGGCATGGAACAAATCATAGTCTGGCAGCGAGATCGAGGGCAGTTTTTCACCACCAATAGTCAACGCCCGCAAGCTTTTATTATCAATTTCCTGAACAAACTGGCGCCCCAGTTGGGTTGTCATAAAAGCCAGGGTGACCTTGTTTTTTTCATAATATTCGTTGAGCGCAATAAAATCCAGTCGGATTTCCGATGGAATAATGCAGACGCCAGCGCCGGCGGTAAGATAGGGATAAAGATCCAGCATATGGGCATCAAAGCCAAAATTGGCATAAGCCCCACATCGGTCGGCGTCTGTAACCGCGTAGTAAGACTGGAACCATTTGCAGAAATTAGTCAGATTGCCATGCTCCAACACGCACCCCTTGGGCATTCCGGTAGATCCTGAGGTGTAAAGCACCACAAACTGATCCCCAGCTTCCGGCATTTCCAACGTGATCCTCTTATCATCTGCCAGATTTTCTAGCACTTCCGTTTTGATAACATGCCCGGCAAAGTCGGGGAGATGTTCTTCTGGCAGGTTGTTTTCGCTAAGAATCAGCTTGACATCGGCATCTGCCAACATATAGGCCAACCGGTCAGCAGGAAAGCTATAGTCCAACGGCATATAAGCAGCACCGGCTTTAAGCACCGCTAATGGATAAACAACCATCAGCTCACTGCGGTCAATCATAATTCCCACCACGGTTTCTTTATGAACCCCCATCTTTTTAAGATGTTTGGCTAGTTTTGTGGTTATCTCATCAACCTCTTTAAAAGTCAGGGTTTTGTCTTTAAAAACTACCGCCACTTGATCTGGTAATTTTGCCGCTTGGTTTCTAAACATTTCGACAATACTCTGAGCTTGATCCGAATAGACCTGATCATTCTGGTTAAAGTCCCTTAGCAAACGACTTTCTTCGCTGGCCGCGATCACTGGAATTTTAGCGCAGGAGATTTCCGGGTCATTAATAATTGCCACAATCATACTTTCCATGGCGGCGGCCATATTAAGAATCTGATTCTCACCAAAACAGGCGGTTTTGTAATCATAGGCTATCGCCTGAAGCCCCTGGCTATCGTCCTTTGCCAAATTTACCCGAATCGTAATCCCGGCAATCCCAGTATTCATCACTCCTGCAGTAACCGGATAAGGCATCGCTTTAGTGGCATTGGAAACAATGGCCACATTCATCAGTTTTTCGGATACCTCTGCCGGCTGATCTGTAAGGATTAAGTCAAAGGGATAGCGAGAATGGCTAAGACTTTTTTTCATGGACTCTTTTGAACTGATCAGAAACTTTGAAAAGGGGGTTTCGATTTCAAAATCGGTCATTACCGGTACCGTACTAACATACATCCCCAGCGAATGATTGATTTCATCATCATAAATCCGATTGCCAAAACCCATCGAAAGAACTGCTTTTCTGGCATTATTAAAGCGCGCAAAATAAAGACTTGAAAGGGCCAGCATAAAAACAAAGGGCGATACCGGCTTTTTAAAACTGTTTAAATAGCCATTCAGTTTCTGGGTCGTTTCCGGTTTCAGTTCTAAAATATGGCGTCTGGCAGCATTGCTATCAGTAACATTTATTCTTTGCGAAAGATCCCCAGCATCCTTTAATAGCTCCTGCCAATAAACCTTATCATCCTGACAATCCGGCGATTCCAGATAAGCCTTTTCAACCACTTGATATTTCATCGTGTTGGAATGGAGCTTAAACAGCTCTTTACCTGCTGTCAAGGTATCATAAAGCGAAATAATATAATCACAAAGAATATTAACACTGGTACCATCACAGATCGCATGGTGAAGCAGCAAATGAACCCTGGTTACATCGGCACCTTTAATAATCCCAAAGCGAAACAAAAATTGATTAAATACCTTACCAAAAGGATAAAGATCGAGCGTTTCCATGGATTTCGCTACTGCTTCGCTGGTTTTCTCCTTCCAATCATAAACACTTATCTGGGACAGATCCGCTTCGCTCACATATTGACTAATCTCACCATTGTCGTCCATATCAAAGCAAATATTCAGATCCTCGGTATTGAGTACCACATACTCTAAAACCTGTCTAAGCTGTTCTTCACTATCTGGGGGAAAGGAAATAATCATCGGTATATTGTTGATGGTGGTGTTTTCCACAAATAGTTCACTGTCTAAAATCCGCTTTTGCGGATGGCTGATGGGTTTACTTTTCATTTTGTTCCTCCGTTTTTCAATTTACATACTGATCATGGTATTGTTAAAGTTCAAAACATAGCTGTAACGAAAATCTGTCGCCATTTCATGTACTAACCGCAGCCCATAAGTTTTTTCGACTCCAAAATCATGAATATAGGCCACCGGATTAAACGGCCGGCCGTCATCTCTAAAGCGCAGGACCAGATCTGAATCAATAATGGACAACCGAATATCGATAACATTTTTTTCTTTTTCCTTAAATCCATAGCGGATGATGTTCACACTTAATTCTTCCACAATCACCCCGACATGGTTGGTTCGCTTGGCATCAATACCATTTTCCCGACAAAAATCCATCATTGTCTTGGAAATCCCGGTAGCATCAGTAAGTGAATTGGAAATCGTCACATCCATTAGACGTGTATTTGTTTTCTCGAGCAGCAAAATCGGGATTAAATCCTTTTGCGACCTTTTTTTGATAATCCCACCCGTTATTAATATTAAGGTTAAAACAATCATTTCATTTAAAACAAAGGCGATCCAGATTCCAACTTCTCCAAATTGTAATCCCAATAAAAAAACCAGTGGAAGTAAGACGAGATTATTCTCAAAAACGGTAATCATTGAGGCAAACCCGCGTCGATTGACCGTTTGATAATAACTGGTCAACAAAAAATTAATCCCGAAAAATGGTAACGAAAAGGCAAATATCCGGATGGCTGTCTGGATGGAAGTCATCATCGCCTCATCTCCTGAAATACCAAATAGTCCCGCCAGTTGCATGGGAAAAAGCAAAAATATAACCATGAGAACCCCACAGAGTATTGCAACCAGTGTCATCGCCGTTTTGATGATCACCTTTATACCGCCATAATCCTTTTCCCCGTATGTACACCCAACCACTGGCACAACCGTTTGAGCTGTTCCGCCAATAACAATACTCGCGGTGGAAATCATATTCAGACAAACTCCAAAAGTTGCCACACCAATAGGACCAATGCTAATAATCAAAAATGAATTGATCGCAAGATTTTTTATAAACCCCGTTATTCCAAACAAAGCTGATGGCAATCCGGTTAATAAAATATTTCCACAATTTCTGAGTTCAGACAGCTTCGGTTTAACGAACTTTAAATTTCGTTTTGAGGATAGTAAATAGATCAATACAAACATGGCCCCAACAAGATAACCGGTTACCGAAGCCCAGGCAGCCCCGCTAATCCCCATTTTAAAAACACCCATATAAATAAGATCACAGGTCAAATTGACGACATTTGCAATAATCAAGATATTTGCAGCCAGTTTAGGAAATGAGTCTGCGCGCATAAAATAAACAATCCCGGGAATAACAACCAATGCTGGGGCACCAAGGATTAACACCGAATAGTAATCTTTGACCAGTGGCATTAAGGTACTTCCGCCACTTAAAATCTGGCTGATCTGATTTGAAAAAACAAAACCTGTTATTCCCAAAAATCCTGAAATCAGCAACAGTCCAAGCACCGATAAGGTAAAATTCAAATTGGCGCCTTCGTGATCCATCCGTCCTTTACAATGGGCTACAACAGTGGAGCCCCCCACTCCAATCAGCGCATATATTGCATAAAATAGAAATACAATGGGAATACAGATGTTTACCGCCGCAAAAGCTTCTGTTCCCAAAATATTTCCAACAATAATTCCATCTACAATCATGCCCAGGGACAATGCCACATTCATCATAATTGTCGGCAGCAGATAGGAGAAAAACTTCCGCTGTAACAAAACGCCTGAGCGCTCAAATATCGGTTCTGAATTCTCGTTTATCATCAATTATCTCCTTTTAATTTTTTCAATACGCATCTAATACTTTGTGATCGATTTCAAGCGACTAATTTTCATGTTATTATTATGCTCTGAAAATCTCGCTTCTTAAACCCAGCTGAACTAACGACATACCGGCGATCGAAAACACATAGGCTTCAGCCGGGTCCACCAGTACAATGGCTTCCGAATCAACGGTATCGATCGTTTTTAAATGATCGCTCAGTCCAATTCCTGTTTTTTTTAGCAGACTTTCCTTTTTTGTCCAGATTTTTGTAAAGGTCAGCGCTTTGTTATCACTTTCATTAATTAGTTTCAGTTCATTTTCATTACAAACATGTCCGGCAAGTTCCGGATCATAGTTTTCAACTGTTTCAACGTCGACCCCGACCGCTGAGTGATGCACGGCGCAGATAACCCCTTTTTTACAATGGCTAATATTGAAATGGATCTGGGGATAATCGATTAGAAATGGTTTGCCCCGCTCGGAATAACTGAACTGTATTGCCCCCGAAACACCATACTCGCTTTTTATCCCATAGTTTAATAAAACATATCCCAATACCGAAAGCTTTTGGTCAATTTTCTGACGATAAGCTGTTGCCTTGTTTTGACGTTCGGCAGGAAGTAACCTCAAACTACTTCTAAAAAGATCATCTGAAAATTCGTCTATCCGATCAAATATATAAACCGCCATTGATTACCTTCCCCTTTTTATTTGCAATAGCACCATTGTAACAAACTTTTCATTTGTTTACAATTTCTTTCACAAAAAGGGATTAAACTGTCTTGAAAAAGACAGTTTAATCCCTTTTTATGGAATTTTCACTTTAGCCTAAAAGCAATCTATTACAACGTGTTTTAATATTCTTCCCGGATTCCAAATTCAGCGTCTTCCACCCATTCCTCTGGACGTTCAACCAGGGTAATCAGGTTAGCAAAAATATTATAATGATTTTCTTCCTGCTTAACCAGATAGCCAAATAATTTTTTTATCTGTGCCTCTGTCGATTCTTCGAATAATTTTTCATACAGTTCAATACTGTCTTTTTCCATTTGTAGCGCCATTCGGTAAGCATCTAATTGCTTGGGTATTTCTTTGAATCTTTTTTTAAAATCACCCTTATTTTTAAAGACGTTGTCAGTATTCGCGAGTGCTTCATTGTCACCTAATTCATAATTTACTTTGTCGAGCTCTTTTTTTAGTAGTGCCGCATGATCTTTTTCATCATCGGCCAATAATAAAAATACGGCATTAAGTGAATTATCCTTATTCTCTTCTGCTAGTCCCCGATAATATTTTTCGCCATCATGTTCCATTTTTATTGCAAATTCAACTGTGTTCATCTTTTTTACCCCTTATTATTTATAGAATCGTCGCTTTCGCGATAAACCGATTAATCTACCAATTCCAAATAGTCGCCATACCCCTGAGCTTCCATTTCGTCTGCCGGAATAAAGCGCAACGATGCGCTATTGATGCAATACCGCAAGCCACCAGTTTCTTTGGGTCCATCGTCAAAAACATGACCCAGATGGGCATCGCCAGTGCTGCTGCGGACCTCGGTTCGTTTCATTCTCAAACTCGTATCACTTAATTCTTTGACCAGCTCCGGGTCGATCGGTTTAGAAAAGCTTGGCCAGCCACAGCCCGACTCAAACTTGTCACTCGATGAAAAAAGCGGCTCCCCAGTGGTGATATCCACATAAAGCCCTTTTCGATATTCGTTATGGTACTCATTTTGAAATGGCGGTTCTGTGGCATTTTTCTGAGTCACCGCATATTGATCCGGCGTTAACGTTTTTAATAAGGTGTCCTGATCTTTTTTTTTGTATTTCATCCTAGTTCCTACCTTTCCTACGACTATTCTATTACTACCCCATCTTTTGGGGTGTTAATCAGTCTTCAATAATTTTAAGAAAGGCTTCAAGATCACTGACTGGCTGCTCACAGCGATAGTCTTTGCAGATATAGGCGGTGGGTTCCCCATGAATCATCTGCTGATTGACGGCAAATTCATTGATCTTTTTTAGATCTGTTTCGCTTTTATTAAAAAGCACCACTGAAAAAGGCAAAAACTGCTTATTCAATCGGCGATTCATCTCCCGGATTGTGGTATCTTTTTCATAACCGGCAAAGACCACCTCAGTGGTTGGCTGTTCATGGAATAATTTTACGCAAAGCATCATGGTACTCGCCATCGGTGCCTGATTCAGGTTTCCGGCAAAATAGCTAAACATGCCATTGACAATATCGAGGTACCTTTGTTCTCCGGTTATTTTCCCGATTTTAAGCAAACAATAGGCCGCCAGCGCATTTCCCGATGGCTTGGCGTTATCATAGATTTCCTTGGGCCTGGCAATGAGCCTTTCAGCGTCATTTCCGTACTGAAAAAAACCCGCCGTTCCAAATTCATCGCCAAAGAGATTAATCATCTCCACTGCCCGAACAATCGCTTTTTCCAGATAATCGGTTTTAAAAGTGGCCTGATATAATTCCAGATAGCCCCAGATGACACTGGCATAATCATCCAGATAACCCAGAATTTTAGCCTCACCCTTGCGATAGCGGGCATAAAGTCGGCCGCTCAGCCGGGTCATGTTATTCTCTATAAATGCCATCGTCTCTTCGGCCTGTTTGATATAGACAGATTTGTTAAAAACCCGGCCCGCCATGGCCAGAGCGGCAATCATCAGGCCATTCCATGAGGTCAGGATCTTGTCATCCTTATGGGGATGAACCCGCTTTTCCCGCTGAGCAAACAGATCGGCGGTCATCTCATCGAGGGCTTTTTCAAGCTCTGGATTGGCTTCGATGAGATCAATGTCACAGTCAATCATATTGGCAATATTTTTGCCCTCAAAATTTCCTTTTGTCGTCATTGGATAAAATTTGAAAAAGACCTCGGCTCGCTTTTTGCCCAATATTTTTTCGACCTTATCCGTGGACCAGACATAAAACTTGCCTTCTTCCCCCTCAGAGTCGGCATCCTCGGCACAATAAAAAGCGCCTTCCGGTGATCGTAAATCCCGATTGACATAGGTGATCGTTTTCTGGGCAATTTTTTTATAGAGTTCATTACCCGTGGCCTGATAGGTTTCGGCATAAGCCATAATCAGTAAGGCATTATCATAGAGCATTTTTTCGAAATGAGGAACCAACCATTGTTCATCGGTTGAGTAGCGGGAAAAACCAAACCCGATATGATCAAAAATGCCACCCTTATACATCTGCTGCAGCGTTTTTTCCACCATCACCAGGGCATCCGGCTGTTTAAAGGCCTGATAGCAACGTAACAAATAGAACAGGTGATGGGGGGTGGGAAATTTAGGGGCCTTACCAAAACCACCATAACAATCATCAAAGCTTTCATCCAAAAAATCATAAGCATCGTAAAAAATGCTCTGCTTTAATTCCGGTTGTTCTTTTCGCATCTCCAGATCATTGAGCAGTCCTGTCATCTTATTCGCTGAATGGACAATGTCTTGATTGTTTTTTTGCCACTGACTGTCGATGCCGATGAGCACATCGATAATACCAGGATGCCCAAGCCGAGATTGCTTGGGCAAATAGGTGGTCACATAAAAGGGTTTTCGATCGGCGGTTAAAAAAACATTGAGGGGCCAGCCTCCCTGACCAGTACTGACCTGGGAAAAGGTCATATAAATCTGATCAATATCCGGCCGTTCTTCCCGGTCCACCTTAATGCTGATGAAATATTTGTTGAGAATTTCAGCTACTTCTTCATCCTCAAAGGATTCTTTTTCCATCACGTGACACCAGTGACAGGTGCTATAGCCAATCGACAAAAAAACAGGTTTATCTTGCCTTTTGGCCAAATTAAACGCCTCATCCGACCAAGGATACCAATTAACCGGATTATAGGCATGCTGTAATAAATAAGGACTCATTTCATGAACAAGTCGATTCGCTTTCTTTTGAACGTCGTCGAGAGCCATCTTCTTCAACTCCTTTATCGAATTAGTTATCACCCCTATTATGATTCTCAACCATTAACTTAGTCTTTAATCTACGCTTCAAAATTCATAAACTCCTGTTCCAGTCGCTTATTGATCACCTTAAAAAAAGCAACACTGATTGTGATACCAATTATGGTATAAAACGCATAACCGAGAAAGTCGTTGACAAAATATCCCAACAAAGCACTGACACCGATCAACAACCCGCTATAAGCCATGCCGACAAAAAGTGTGATAATCACATTCATATTGTTCTTAATGGCTTTCTGGGGATTATCCCAATTGAGCAGCGGGCGGTTCATATCCATGAATAAACCGAATAATAAAATCGGTAATGATCCCAGAATTCCCAGGATAACCGTTAACAGCAGCGTCGACATGGCTAAGGGAAAAAAGAATTGAATCGCGATGATTGTAAACACAATTCCCAGACTCTGAATCAGCAGCGCTACACCAGTTCGTCCAACGATCTGATCGTTGGCTGTCACTGGAATCATCCGGGTAAGCCAGGACGCCTTGCCTTCCCGAGAAAAGGTGGTCGCTGTGGTGGCTGTGGTGCCTCCAAAAAAAATAAAAAAGGCGATCAGTATATAATTAATCAATATCGGCATCTCTCTGAAAAATTCCTGCATTCCCTGTAAATCTTCCGCGGGTATCTCGATAAAATAAAAGCTAAGGAGAACACAAAGCGGGGCAATGATCACCACGCTGACATTATTAAAAAAGTAAACCGGCGTCCGCAACAACAGTCGCAAATCCATCGTAAACACCGCCATCGCCCCATGGCTCTTTTTACCAAGGGCTTTGCTTCGCTGGGCGCCGCTTAGCTTCCTGCTCTTTTTCATAATCTTTCCGCTGACAATACTCTTAATATAAACCCGTTCGCCAATCGCTACCATCAGGGCGCAGGATAACGAGGTAATCACCAACAGCGCGCCCACCCAGGGAAAGGACATCAGCGTAATTTTATTCAGCGCCCAGGCCATTAAAAAGCTGGTCGGCAGAATATAGCCAATCGTGTTTAAAAGCCCCTCGTTGCTGGTCAGCATCCCATTGATTAGCTGTTGAAAATCAACCTCATCACCACTGCCAAGTTGGCTGGTAAACCAGAACTGCACTCCAAAAATAAGGGCAATCCCTAAAAATACAAAAACAATCTGTAGCATATCTTTACGACCTTTAATGGACGCCGATTGCATCACCAGCATAACCAGAGCAGTCACCATTGAAAGTGGCAACACTGGAATGGTTAAAAATACCAAAAATGATAGTAGCAGATAAATCAGCCCCATTCCCTGGCCGATCCCGTAAATGATCAGAATGGGCAGAAAAACAAAGCCTGCAAAAGCATACTCAAACACCAGGATACTAAGAAATTTAGCGAAAATCAGCTTTCGCGGGCTGATCGGCAGTGGGATCAGCTCTTCCATGTTATCGGAGAAATAAAACTCCGAAAGAATATACATAATTCCAAAAACGAAAATCAGCACCGTTGCCATGATGTAGCCGACACTCAAAAAAACTGAAGTCTGATCAATCATTGAAAGCCCAATATAGGTGGCCGTCATCAACGAGATAAACATAAAATATGCCGGTATCAAGGCCACTGGAACAATAATCAGGGTAAAGAGTTGTTTATAGAATTCCTTTTTATTGTATTTCTGATTATAAAAAAACAACGATATCCCCAAGGATTCATTAATAAAAAGTCTGGTCAAACTGATAATTTCTTTCATTATTCTGTCAACTCCAGGAAAATATTTTCAAGTGATTCCTGGCTCCCGGCTTTTTCACGAATTTCGGCCATGGTTCCCACCTCAATGATCTTTCCCTTTTTAATTATGGCAATCCGGTCACAGATTTTTTCGGCCACATCCAGTACATGGGTGGAAAAGAAAACCGATCGTCCGCTATCGCAATGATCACGCATGATTTTTTTTAGTTCAAAAGACGCCTTCGGATCAAGACCGACCATCGGCTCGTCCAGTATAAAGAGCTGGGGATTATGAATGAGTGCCCCCACCAATGCCAGTTTCTGCTTCATCCCATGGGAAAAGGATCCAATCGGATCGTTGACGGCATCCTTGATTTCAAAAATATCCAGATATTTCTCGATCCGTTCCTGTCTTTCGGTAGCGGCTACCTGAAACACATCGGCCATGAATTTTAAATATTCGATACCTTTAATCTTTTCAAACAGTTCTGGGGTATCCGGGACATAGCTGAATTGTTTTTTTGCGTTCAAGATGTCTTTCTGATTATCAATCCCATTGATCGTTATTTTACCGCCATTGGGGGCCAGCAAGCTGACAATCATTTTAATGGTGGTCGTTTTTCCAGCACCGTTAGGCCCCACAAATCCGAAAATTTCGCCGGGATGCACTTCAAAGCTGATGTTATCAACTGCTTTCTCATTCTTATTTCCATAGGTCTTTGAAACCTGTTCAAGTTTTAACATAGTCACTCCTTATTTCTTTTTTTGATCTAGTTTATTTTAACACAACTCTGGCCTTTTACGATGGTAAAATTTAATATTGTTTTTAGAAATAAGGCATACAATAGAGAAAATAGACTATCGGCATTAAAAAAAGTAACTGGTCCGCGGCGATATGCGTAAAGATCGCATCAATGATCACTTATTTTTTAGAACTGCCTCAACCCTTTAAACGAAAGCAGGTAACCGCGTGATCACACAAAATGAAATTGCAGCATTGAAAGCCCAGGGAATCTTAGCCCAGCAACAGGAGGGTTATTTTTCGATCCGGATTTTAAGTCGGGCCGGAAATTTCACCTCCGCAGAATTCCAGACTCTGGCGGAAATCGCCAAGAAATATGGTCGGGGTTATCTGGGTGAAACCACTCGATTGGCCATTGAAATACCTTGGATCGCTTATTCTGATATTGAAGCGGTTAAATCAGCTCTCACCGCCGGAGGATTGGTTTACGGTGGCACCGGTAAGAAAATTCGGCCCCTGGTCGCCTGTAAGGGTACGGTTTGTCAACATGGTCTTTATGACACCCAAAAGCTGTGCAGCGTTTGTCATGACCAATTCTTCGGTCGGGATCTTCACGCCAAAACTAAAATCACCTTTGTGGGCTGCCCCAATAATTGTGCCAAAGCGAACACCAATGACATCGGTCTCGTCGGACAATCCTATGTTCAATTTGACTGGAATGCCTGTATAAACTGTGGCAAATGCACCAAGGTCTGTCGCGCTCAATCGCTAACGATGCTCAATCAAAAGCTCCTCTGGAACGAACGAAAATGCGTCAATTGTGGCAAATGCGCTCAGGTTTGCACCACCGGCGCGATCACCGAAGAGGTTCGCGGCATTGCCGTTTATCTGGGTGGCCGGATGGGTCGGGGTTACCGCTTCGGTGACCGTTTAACGGACCTTTATGCAGCCGAAGAGGTTCCTAATCTGATTGAAAAAATTCTGGAAACCTATCTTGAACTGGGTAAGGACGGTGAACGAATCGCTGCTGTTCTCGACCGCATCGGGATCAACGCCTTCGAAGATTTTTTGCAGGAGCGCCTGGGCGAGTAGCTGCCAACTTTTAACAAGCTGGTACCAAGCGAACACTATAAAGAGGGCTGATTTTTCAACCCCCTTGAGGTTGTCGACAAACTATCGTACCGACCAATTGTTAATCTGTTGTTCGCTGCAGAATCGGACAGGCGATGCCGTGTCCGCTCTGATGCATACAACATGATTTAACAATTGTCGGTACTGGGTTATCTTTTTTGACAGTCAGAGAGGGCTGATTTCTTAGCCCTCTTATTATTACCATTCCGTATATTTTGCCGAATTTTTCTAAAATTCTTTGTTACTATAAATCCGTAACGAAATAAGATAGGAACCGAACACCATTATGACGGTAAAACCAAGCAACAAAAAGAAATAAATCAATGGATTGATCGCTTCTGGTAGCGGGATCTGCATCTGTGTCAACAACAGAATCAGGCCGGTGGGAATTAAGGCACTTAAAATCAGCATCAGTCGGGCTTTTTCGGCGCCAAACTGGTAAATCAGCGGAACTATCAATGAACCATAACAAAAAGCAACTAAATAGAGCACCCCGATAATGACCAGAATTTCCATCGAAAAGCTTTGTCTCATGATCATGTTTCCAACGATACCGACAATCAGTGCTAAGACTGCCCCCAGGGTGTTTAAGAGCGCCATCACCAGGTATTTACTGAGCACCATTTCTTTTTGGGTCACTGGCATGGTCAAGGCGTAGGCATCCCACTTAGCCAGATCGTCATAACTAATCGTGGTCACCACCATCATCGCAAACATCAGGATAATCATACCAAAGATAAAACCATTTCCCTGGGGTATGTAAATAACTGCAAAAAGGGTAATCATTAATCCCAGCATTTTAAATGTACTTTTTAAATTAATCAGATCTTTTAAAATGAGTCCCTTCATTATTTTTCCCCCCTTACATAAAATAGCATCATTTCTTCAATGGTTACCCCATCCACAACGGTCTCGGGATATTTCTTTTTAATGGCAACCTTATCGTTAACCAGTACCTCAAAGCTGAACTGGTTTTTGCGATAGCGGATATACTCGTTTTTTTCGAGCCTTCGAAAATCTTCTTCTCCGCATTTAAGAACCCCCATTTTAGACAGCAGGGTCTCTTTTTCCTCATCCAATAATATTTCACCCTGATGGATAAAGACAATATAATCGGCGATCTTATCGAGATCACTGGTGATGTGAGAGGATATCAAAATGGCATGTTTTTCATCCTGGATAAACTCCATAAAGACGTCCAAAATTTCCTCCCGGACAATCGGGTCCAGTCCACTGGTGGCTTCGTCTAAAATCAATAACTCCGGTTCGTGGGATAGTGCCACCGCAATCTGCAGCTTCATTTTCATCCCCCGGGAAAATTCCTTGATAATCTTATTTTCTGGAAGATTGAATTTTTTCAGGTAGTTCTGAAATAATTGCACATTCCAATTTCTGTAAATACTGGCCAGCATCTTAGAGATATCACCAGTCTTTAAATTATCGTGGAAGTTACACCCATCCATCACAACACCGAGGGATTCTTTGATTTTTTTCTCATCTTTTAAGGCGTCCATTCCCAGCATTTCAATGGTTCCCCCATCCCGCCTGACCAGATTAAGCATGGCTTTAATGGTTGTCGTTTTGCCGGCCCCATTCTCACCAATAAAGCCAACAATGCTGCCTCTGGGCACCTTAAAGCTGACATCTTTTAGCTTAAAATCTTTATAATTTTTATTTAAATTTTTAATTTCGATGGCATTCGTCATGTTATTCTCCCTTATACAATAGTTCTAACAGCTCACTGAGTTCCTCCCAGGAAATATCACTGCTTCTGGCAATATCGACCGCTTTCTGCAGCAGCTCTTCGACCAGTCTTAGTTGCTCTTCCCGGATAAACGACAAATTCTGGTTAGCGACAAAACTGCCCTTACCAGTGACTGTTTCAATAAACCCATCCCGCTCCAGATCCGAATAGGCGCGCTTGGTGGTAATCACGCTGATCCGCAGCTCCTTGGCCAGAAAACGCATACTTGGCAAGGCGTCCCCGGGACTCAGCTCACCGCTGATAATCATCTTCTTGATCTGCATAGCAATTTGCTCATAAATCGGTTTGTCGCTGGAATTGCTGATGGCGATGTTCAACAAGTCACCTCATTTCTTATGTTATAGTGTGTATATACTATATTCACACTATAACCATTTCCGTACTGTCTGTCAAGTTTTTTTGAAAAAAAATAAGCGGGGGGTTCTCCCACTTGCATCTGTTAGATCATTAACCGAGTACCAACCATTGTTATATCTGATTGTATGCGTTGGGGCGAACAGGTGATAGCCTGTCCGACCCTGTAGCATACAAGGGATTAATAATTGCTCGATACGGCACTCTAGATTCAACCCTAATCTCAGCGCTCCAGCTTATTCCCAGCTCTGAACGCTCAATTTTTTCTGAAGTTTTTTAAGCTTTTCCCGTTCCACTTTATAATTGGGGAGTACTTGTTCAACAATTTTCCAAAAGTGAGAAGAATGGTTCATTTCAATGAGATGGGCCAGCTCATGAACGACCACATAACGAATGGTGGTTTCTTCAGCCATCACCAGATACCAGGAAAAATTAAGATTGCCGGCACTGGAGCAGGAACCCCACCGGGTTCTTGCACCATTTATTTTGACGGCCTTGGGTTTTAGTCCCATATGTTTTCCCAGATCTTCCACCATCGTGCTGAGCACCTTTTTTGCCAGCGTTCGGTAGATACCCACCAGACTGGTTTTTAATTCCTCGGCCGACATCTGAGCGTAAGCGTAGAAACACTGGCCATCATAGCCATAGGTCGGTTTTTCGACCGGCACCAGGGAGAATTCGCGGCCCAGAAAAAGCAGCTTGGTACCAAAGCACAGCTTGAAATTCGCCCGTTCTTCTGCCTGTCGTGCCACTGCCCCATAATGGGTGTTAATCCAGTGTTGATGCTGGTTCACAAAATCCGCAATGACTTTTTTAGGCGTTCCGTTGGGAACCCGAACCTCAATTTCGGCATTTTTGGTAATATAGAGGCCCATGGTTTTTCGTTTTGAATGTTTGATCGTATAATTCTTTGTCATCTTCGTCCTATTAGTTTTCAATCCGTTTTATTTTTCAATCCGCACCTTACTGCCGCCGACACCGGCCTCACCGGGGGTAATCAGCAGTTTGACCGGCATCCGGTTCTTGATCGATTCCACATGGCTGATGATCCCCACCTTCAGGCGGTCGTTATGGAGCATTTCGATGGAGTTCATCACCACCTCCAGGGCATCTTCATGGAGGGAGCCAAAGCCCTCATCGAGGAAGAAAAATTCCAGTGGTGCCCGTCCTTTTAACTGTATTTCAGCGGAAAGCGCCAGCGCTAATGATAAGGAAGCCAGAAAGGTTTCCCCGCCTGATAATGTTGAAGCATCCCGGGCGGCCCCGCCGTTTTTGTAGTCCCGGATAATGAATTTCCCCTCATCATCGGCTTCCAGTCCGTAATTGCCGTTACTGATCTCGGTAAGCCGTTTCGATGCTTCAATGGAGATGTACTTGAGCCGGGAAACGGCGACAAATTCGACAAAGCGCTTGCCGGAAAACAGTTTTTCCAGATCGGCAATTAGTGCCAGCCGGTGATCCACTTTTTCCTTTTCGGCTAAATAGCTTGCCAGCTCCGCCAGGCGTTTTTCTAAATCGTCAATGCTGGTTTTTAACCGGATTTCCAGGCCCTTCTGCTGTTCAATGCTTTCTTCTAACAATTGATGGGAGGTAACAATCTCATCATAAGCCGAGGTGGTCATCGCTCTGCCATCAATTTTTTTGTTCAGATCTTCCAGCTTGCCACTTAATTTAGTCCGGTTCTGATAATAACCCTCAATATCCGCTGCCAGATTTTTAATGCTATCCTCCGCAATGCAAGCATTTTGAGCAGTGATCAGATCTTTAAAGCCCAGGGTATTTAACTGCTTTTTCAGGGCTGTTTCAGTCGTCTCAAATTGGCTTTGCAGGGTCTTAAGATTGGCTTTTTTAATGGTCACCGTTTCCTGGGTTTTGCCATACTCTTCCCGGGCCGATTCCAGTTTTTTCTTCGCCGTGGCCCAGGCATTTTCAATCCATTTGATGTTACCGATAAATTTATCTTTTAATTCACCCAGCTCTTTCAGCTCATAATCTTTTCCCAGTTTTTCCTCAATGGCGGTTCTTTTTTCTTTAAACTGCCTGGCCTTTTCACCAATGAGCAGCAAGAATTCCTGCACCTGGCGGTTAATGTCATGAATGGTTTCGCTGAGTTTCTCCAACTGCTGCTGATGGGCAGCAAGCCCTTTTTCCAGCTTTTCAAGGCTATCCATTAATTCGCCCCGCCACGCATCCCTCTTTTTAATGGTTTCATTGGCGGCATCAAAATCAAAGGCTTTTGGAGCCATTAGCTTTATTCTTAATTGGGCTCCTTCTGCTGTCAGCTCCGTGAATGCTGTTTCCTTCTTCTTTTTAAGTTCATTCACTTCCTGGGTCTGAAGAAACAGGGCTTCTTTGGTTGCCGCTTTTTCTTTGAGATCTCCTTCTAGCTTTAATAACTGGTTTTTTGCTTCATGATTCCGGGTTTCCAGTTTTTTTAGCAACACTTCCCAGGTTTCCAGATTCTTAATTAGCTCAGTATTAGCGACCTCCAGTAACTCCGGTTGCCCTTCGGGAATAGCTTCCCCAAGACTGATGATTTCAGTTTTCAAATTCTTCTGATTTTCAACCAGAATGGTAAAACTGCCAGTTAATTGGGCAATTTCCGCGGTCAGTTCGGCCAATTCCTTTTGCTGCTGCAAATAGGTATTATTGATGACCTCCACCCGGATTGCATCATCCGATTCTTCCAGATCCGCCGTCAGAGGATGTTCGGTTGAACCGCAAACTGGACAGGGTTCTCCGGCACTGAGCTGTTCTCTGAGTTTATGCCCCATATTTTTATTTTCCAACCGCATCAGTTGTTTTTCTACTGCCGCCATTTTTTCTTTTAACAGCTTTTCAGTCGACTTTTTCGACTCAATGGACTGAACCAGGGTGTCAATCTGCTTTTCCAGTGCCGCAAGGCTCTCTTTGCTCTCTCTTTGTTTGAGAAAACGGTTTTTGCTGCTAATGATCGCTTCTTTTTGCTTGCCGATACTGTCCCAGGTAGCCGGTCGATTTTTTTCATGGGTGTTAAGTTCCTGTTCGATAGCTGACTGTTCGCTTGCTAAAAACTGTCTTTGTTCTTCAAGGTTTTTCCCGCTTTCGAGCAGTTTATCGATTTCGCTTTGGTTTTTTAACAAACGCTTTTCATCATTTTCGATTTCGTTTTTCAGCCGCGCAATTTCTTTGGTGATATCAATCCCCCGACTGATTTTTTCGCGATGATCCGGTTCGATCCGACACTTTCTTTCCTCTAGACGCTGCTCATTAAGCTGCTTTTTTACCTTTTCCATTTTCTGAATCAGTCGTGCTTTTTCATTTTCCAGGCTGATCTTCTGATGATTTTTCGCATCCATTTTTTTATTCAGATCATGGATTTCCGTTTCCAGAGCCAACTGGGCTTCTTTCCAGATAATGGCATCGGCCACCTTTTCCAACTTGCTCTGAAATTTAAAGAGATTTTCGCTTTTATACGCGTCGGTTTGACTAAAGCTCTTTTCACAATCTTCTTTTTCCAACAGCAGTTGTGCCAGTTTGTCTTCACTGCCAAGCAGACTGCTTCCGCTTTCTTGAACCTGGTTTTTGAGGGTTTTAAACGCTTCCAGAAAAGGTCGCACTTCCAGGGCCTTTTTCCCCAGCGCCAGCTGCTGTTCTTTTTCGGTGATTTCTATTTGCTTTGTTTCAAGATTTCGGACTTCGTCTTTGACGTTCTTCTGCTCAGTGAGTAAACCCATTAAAACCTTGGCTTCAGATAATTGGGTACTCAGCTTATCAAACCGTTGCTGGTTTTCTTTAAGCAGCTGATGGTTTTGCTCGTAGCTGCTCTTCTTTTCGGCCAGCACTTCTGGTGTAACGCCTTCATAGGTCTTCATGCTGCCGACGATCTGGTTGAGCTTTTCAACCTCATTGATTCTTTCTGTTTTCAGACGGTTGGAGAGATCATCCCCATATTTGGATAGGTTAAAAAGCCGCTCCAACATATCCCGCCGGGGCTTTCCTTCCAGCTTTAAGAAATCACTGAATTTTCCCTGTGGCAGCACCACGGTCCGGGTAAAATCGGTGAGACCCAAACCAATAATTTCCTCACAGGCACTGGTCACCTCGGTGGTTTTATCCGCCAGCACCAATGCCCCTTCGGGTCTTAATTCCAGCAGCTGACATTTTCCCTGATTGATGCCCTCATTTTTATTGCGCTTAAACTCGCGGCTGACCTGATAGGTTTTCTCTTCCTGCCCGGCGATGACAAACTCATACACCACGCTGGCCTTTTCATCGTTGACATTGATATAATTACTGCTGTTTCGGGACAGTTTGCCATAAAGCGCCAAGGTAATGCCATCCAGAATGGTAGACTTACCGCTGCCGGTGGGTCCGAAAATACCAAAAATCCCGGCCTGGGTCAGAGTCTCAAAATCAATGAGCTGTTCTTCCTGAAAACTATTAATCCCTTTAATTTTTAGTCGGATTGGTCTCATTGTTTATCCTCCTCAGCAACCAGTGAAAGCAGCAGTTTTAGAACCTCATCATCGGCTTCAGTGCCCCTTTCACGGCGGTAAAATTCTTTAAACACATCCCCAAAGGACTTTTCTGTCAGCGCTTCCAGGCTGGCCTCGGTTTCTAAGGTGGTCAGCCGGGGGATCACCTCCAGAATATCATCCTTATATGCTTTCATCTTTTTGATTTCATCTTCCCGGATATAGTGATCGGTCTCAATTTCCAGATAAACCCAACAGGATCGCTCCCCATTAGCTTTGCATCTGGCAATGGCATCATCGACATTCTCGCATTTCCAGACCTCGATAGGCTTATAAACTTTTAGTTCAATTTCGCGGATCTCATTTTTAACGGTAACGCCCTCTGCAACGACAATTTCCACCACCATGCATTTTTTTCCATAGGCGATTTCCCGGCGGTTAAAATGAATCGGTGAACCGGCATAGCGTCCCCGGCCATTGGTGCCGGGAATCACCTGCGGTTTATGAATATGTCCCAAGGCGATGTAATGGGCTTTTTCGGGAAAGCACTGGCCATCGACAATATAGGTGCCACCAAGCTGAATAGTCCGCTCTGATCCGGCTTCCTCGCTGCCCATGGCAAAGATATGGGTGGTCACCAGATTAATGGTATCGTCTCTGAAATGAGACTCCAATTGCGAAAAATAGGTTCGGATCCGGTCACTGTAGGATTTTTGATTTTCATCGTCGGCGGTGGTCAGATCATATAAAACCTCATTGAGCCGTTTCTCACTGGGATAAGGCAGCAGCAGTATCACAGCCCGTTCGCCGTTGATTTCAATCTCCACATAACCTTCCCCGGATTCCACCACCTGATGTTTGCCATACACCCCGGTTGGAATGATGGTCTTTGGCACCCCGGCCATCAGAATACCGTGATCCCGGGCCAGCGGTCCCGGCGCTTCAAGGCGCTGGGGATTGTCGTGATTGCCGGCAATCACCAGAATCAGCCGTTTCCCACCGTCGGATAATTGCTTTAGGGTCTCATAAAACAATTCCTCAGCTCTGGCCGGTGGGTTATAGCTATCATAAACATCTCCAGCAATGATCAGTAGATCTATTTTTTCTTCCCTGACTATTTTAACAAAGTCCGCCAGAAAGCAGGCCTGCTCATCCATCCGGCTGTGACCTTCAATATTTTTTCCTAAATGCCAATCGGCGGTATGTAATATTCTCATTTGTGCGACCTCACTCATATCCGTTTTGTTTATTATCCCACAGTCGCTTTTTTTTGTATAGACTAAAAAAACTCCGGCAAATGCCAAAGCCAGAGCGTATTGTATGCTTGTATAATTTTTTATTTTTCCTTTGAACAATGTGGATTCTATTTAGGCGAATCCAAGTTAGTCATTTGCACTTTCTTTTGAAGCAAGTAAGCCTTTTGTCAAACAAAATCCAGCAAGGGTTGGGATGAGATAAACGGCTGGTGCACTCCTAATCAAAACCGGATTAACATTTATATATGTAAATAGAACAAATGCTGGTGTATACGGCATATAATATAAAAATCCAACAATAAATGCTATAGTCATAAACGATCCATTTATCTTAATTTTAAGTGCTGCTGGTTTTCTGGTCAATAATTCTAACAACATTCCAAACATCATGCTAATCAGAGGCATCGTAACATCCGTAAAGAAAAACCCATCACTGATAAAAAATGGCAAGGTTGAATTAAAGTTTGAATTTATAGGACTGTTCTTATATAAAAATCTCATCTTGTCAATAATATTAATATACAACATTATTAATGGTATAATAAAGTATGGGTAGATTTTTTTTAATATATTCAAAATAAACACCTTTCTTTTTATGTAATCTCTTTATTATTCTATTGTTTGTATTGATACATTGCATTAAGAAGATGTTTCGTTTGAAAACAAACCTTCAAACATAAAAAATCCGGATAAAATCGGAATGAGGCACATCAATTGAATCATATATTTCCCACTATAAATCGTTGGTATTGGAACAAGAATACAAAAATTTATCATATAATATATCGCTGCGCACATAATTGCAATAGCAAAATAAATGATGTCAACTTTGAATCTCAACTTTTTTCTCTCACTCAGAAAATGTAGCAGAAAACCAAGCACAAACCATTTAAAAAAGCCAATCAGTATCATCCCCCTATAGCGACTAAAATAAAAAACGGTGCTCAGCGGTTCCATCGTAATAAAGCTGTTTTGAATGGTTATAACCCAAAAATCCATCAGTATAAAAAACAGCAGATACCCGATCATTAGACCAATTTTCAATATTTTTTTATTCATATTATCATTCTCCTCTGACTAAATAGTACCATACTAGTCATCTTTGAATGAGTTAATAAAATTATTGACTTGAGCGACTTCAGAAAAATTTGCTGTACTATCTTCGCTTTTAATTTCAGCATAGCAGCTAACTTTATAACCAAGCGTAAATATCAAAAGTGCTGTGTCATCCTGGTATTTTATATTCTCTTTTTTGTCACCTTGCCAAGTAAGATTCTTCTTTTTTAAAAACTTATTTACATCCGTACGAGGTGGAAGGAGATATAATCGATCCCACCCATGTTTTCCTGTAACAATTGCCATATCCGAAAAATTTCCATTCGCATTTTTTAATGATGTTCGAATTTCATAGGTAATATCTGTAGCACGATCTGAAAATGGTTCGAAACGATCCATTCCATATGAACGTGCACCGATCAGCATCAAAAGCACTGCACATATGGTGTACACAACTTTTTCGATTCTTTTTTTTGATTGCTTAAAAAAGATATTTAGGATGATTAATATCCCCAGAAGAACAAAACCGATCTGCATGCTTAAACTATTACCTGATATCAGGTAATAATTTAATAAACCGATAATCAGCACACTAACCGTTACTTTAAATACTAGCCATATCGTTTCCTTTGTCATTCCATACCACCTCTAATTACAATACATTTTAAGTCAAAACTATGAATCGATAAGTACCCGTACTAGCCCATCAAGATAAAATTGAAAGCAAAAATTTCTTTGATGTTGGCAAAATATGAAACGCCAGAATAACTTACGCCGTAAACAGCATCAGTAGTAATGTTCTAATTTCTGGTAACTACTTTCACTTAGCCTTAACGAAAGGATCTTGTTACTCTTTAGGTAGATGTTGCAATAATAGGTATCAAGTGCTTTTTCTCTCACTTCATATCCTGAAATAAATTCAAGTTTTACCGGTTTATTAAAATGATAGATTAGATTATCCGATTGGATGTAAGATGTCGTCGTAAATATGTATGTATTTATTAGTAATATTAACAAGCCATATACAATCATATCTAAATTCTCATTTGGATTGACATAGACTACATTTCCCAGACTTATAATGAATGTAATTTTTCCAGTCAATACCATTATAAACATCAATATTTCGAAAATGCTTTGACTTCCTTCATAGGGATATTCAAGGACTATCTTGAATTTTAAGTTTTCGTAAATTGAAAAAATCAAAAAAGCGGAAAAGGCGACTAAGTAACCATAATCAGCAATCTTTGTTGCTGTGGCAACGAATAATATTATCATTATAATTAACAAAGTTAAATCGATGTAGTACTTTCTTTTCATGTTTTCAGCATTCTCCTTACAGATCCAATTTTACTTCATTATTTGCCACTAAAAGCATCACAGAATATCCATTCAAAATGCGTTAAGAAGACCGCAATCATACCATCTATCATCGCAAAAGCAGAAGACATCATCCATCTTCTGCAACAGGCGCTTGATAATGCCACCCGACTGATAGCAGAGTTTAGAGACGCTGCCTTTTCGCTGCCGGAGTACCAGCTGCTTAAACTGGGTGTTTTTGATACCCTAACCAAGGCTTTATTTGTTTTTTGCAAGTACTTTTTGCAGAAAGTTGCAAGTTAAAAATACAGAATGTTGCATTATGGAAAATCCATAGTTTTGCAAGCTAAAATGCGAAGCAATTTCATGAGCAATCTAAACATTGCAGGCAATTATTATTTTTTCAATTGATTGTCCGATATTGAGCGATATAATTCATTGATGCTGGATTCCCGCATCCGGTTACTGGGTCCCGGAAACATGAGCAGGTGGCAGTGATGAAGGAGCCGATCCAGCATGGCAGCCGTCATCTGTTCATCATAGAGCACATTGACCCATCGGGAAAATTCAAGGTTGGTATTAAGAATGATAGACCGACGTTCATAACAATCGGATATGATTTCGAACAGGAGCTGTGCTCCCGTTCGGTCCAGTGGGACATAACCATATTCATCCAGAATAATCACTTCGGCTTTATTCAGTTTTTTCAGAAAAGCGGTCAGGGTACCGGCTACTTTGGCTTCCGACAGTTTATTCACCAGGGCGGCCGTTCGAAAGAATTTAACCGGGATTCCCTGTCGACAGGCGGCAACGCCGAGTGCGGTTGATAGCATAGTTTTGCCGGTTCCGGTGCCACCATAGAGAATCAGATTCTTCTTTTCGTGGATAAAGGCCAGGGATTTCAGGCCTTCTGGAGTCAGATCCGAAGGCAGGGTGATTTCATCAAAGCGATATCCTTCAAAGGTGTGAATCCCATAGAAACCGGCGCTGGTAACCAACTTTTGGGTGCGGGTGAGTTCCCGGTAATGGAGTTCATCACTAAGCAACTGATGCAGATATTCCTGGTGACTGCTGCCTTCGGTGGTTTGCGCCAACTCGGCCAGATTGCGACTCAGACGCAGTTTCCGGCAGCATTCAAAGATTTCTTTGTCGAGCATATCCGTCAGCCCCCTTTCCCTGAAGCAAGATATCATAGGCCGTCAGATTGGGCTGCATCGGGATCATTTTGGGAATGCCCGGAGCAAGGGTCATTGCAGGCAGCTCAGGTACATCCGAATACAACCGCCGGTAAAGACTCTCCAGACTATCGGCATCTCGCGCCTGATGAGCAATTGCATGGTTAACGGTATTTACGGCACTGTCAAAACCGGTGCGACTGGTCAACTCGGAAAGAACCTTGAGGATCTGTCCAACTTCGCTGCCTGAACAGGTGGCCAGATAGGTTTGCATGGTTTCCGGCATCAGCTCATAGATCCCAGTATATTTCAGGGCTCGGGGTCGCAGGGATAATTGTTTCAGATAGGGCAGCCAGTCCATCTGCTCTTGTTTGGTATCTCCGTAAAGACGCCGGTGGCGAACAATTTCACGAAAGTTTTCATCTTGAATAATCACCAGCGCTGAAGTTAAAACCAGATGAACCGGGCACTGGGCGTACTTTGGAGCCACCGAATAAGCATGCTGTCGTTTGTTCAGATAAATCCTGGCCCAGTTGTCGGCTTTGAGGGTTTGATGACCGGTGAGGTCAAACGCAATTCCGGGCAGTTTGTGGCAGGCCGTCAGATCAGCCTGAAACCGCTCCTCGATGGTTTCATCGTAGCGATAATGGTTCCGCCGGGCATCTTTCTCACACTCTGTCAGCAACTGCCGGTTATAATCCGACAGCGACAGAAAGCGGGGAACCGGTACCATGAAGTTGCGACGCTGATAGCCGACCTTGTTTTCGACGTTTCCTTTTTCATGGCCGGCCCCGGGATTCATGAAGACGGCTTTAAAATGGTAATGCTCCCGGAACCGTTCGAATTTGTCAGTCAGTTTTCGCCCGCCACCACGGATAATCTCGGTAACAATGACTTTCGTGTTATCAAACCAGAGTTCCCTTGGCACACAGCCAATGTGGCGGAATATGGCATCCAGCCCTTCCAGCAGGCATTCCATATTTTCCCCGTAGAACAGCTGCAGATAGCCTTTATTGCTGTATGGAAAAGAGACCTCCAGGTATTTTCCAGTCAGTTTTTGGCCATTTTCATAAAACTCAGCTGTACCAAAATCAACCTGCGCTTCTCCGGGTTGATGTACCAGTGGCAGATAGGCCTGTTTATTCTGCTTGAATATTTCCCGGTGTTTCACTGCGTAATAGCTGGCGACCGTCCGATAGGAGCAGTCAAAACCGGGAATTTCGGCCAGCAGGCGATGAAATACCCGTTTAGCTGTATGGCGCTGTTTGCGTGGGGCTGATTTGTCCTCAATCAGCCAGGAATCGATCATCTCCTTGTAGGGATCCAGTTTGGGACAGAATTGTTTCTCCAACGCCGGCTTTGGCGGCGGGCTGTTAAAATCAGTCTGATCAATGTATTTGCGTACCGTTCGCCAATCCAGGTGCAACGCTTCCGCAATCTGGGAAATATTTTCCCCTTTCTCATAAAAACGATTTCTGATATCATGTATCTGATCCATTGTGAGCATTCTCCATTTCCTCCTTGTTCTTTGGTCAGATACAAGGATAATTGACTTGAGTTTTGCCCGCAATGGATTTTTGCAATATTGTGCATTTTCCAACTTGCAATACTATGGATTTTTGCTTTGCAACTTTCTACATTTTTATTTTACAATAAACAGCTTTATTTTTAAAATAATTCCAAATTAGTGGAATTGCATTGAGAAATACAATATAAATGAATACCGAAACTAAATAAATCCTTAATGTGAATGTAATTGGTTCTCTCCATTCAATTAAATTATTTCGTTCGGTTACTTGTACTATTATTATTATCACAATTCCACATGCTAATAATATTTTCATAATAATGCGCCTTATTTGTTTCCATTTTTCGCCCATTAACATCCCTCACTTATTTTCATCACCCAATAGCGGCTAAAATAAAAACCATAACTCATCGATTCCATCATATTAAAGCTATTCTGGATGGCTATGAACCCAAAATCCATCAATACAAAAAACACAGGTAACCACATATTAAACTAACCTGTAAAATCTTTTTTTATGTCAAGCCTCTTTTCTAAAACTATCAATCAATAAATAAGCGTAATAGCCCATCAAAATAAAATCAAAAACAAAAAATTCTTTGATACTGGCAAAATATAAAACGCCAAAATAACTTACCCCATAAAATAGCATCAGTAATAAAATATTAGCTGCCAAGATAACTTTCGTCATTCTTAGTATTCGAATTTTTTTAAAGCGCTCGTACAAACTGGCCAGTAATATTCCTGTTGAAATGTAAAGAAATAAGTCAAACAAAACGCGATACCATAATAAATTTAATTGAAGGTTTGTTGCCTGATATCTTATAAAATAGTCCCTAAAAATAGCAAGGCCTAAAATAATAAAGGGCGTTATGGCAATTTTTATCATTGATTGGTAAAGTGACAATTTCAGTTCCTCCTTCTACTTCCAGATCCGATTTTACTTCGTTAACTTTAAGGTTTAGAAATAATTTAATCGCCTGCTCGTAATCCTGCGTCACTCAATCCCAAATTGAAATTTCTGTAATTTTTGATAGTTGTAATCACTGAGCCTTAGTTTGAGCACGTTATCATTTTCTAAATGAAGCGATAAATAATAAATGTTAAAGGATTTTTCTCTCAGCTCATAGTCTTTGATATCTTTTATGTCCACCATTTTTGAGAAATGATAGATTAATTTATCATCAGACACATATGAAGTTGCTTTAAAGAGCAATAAATATAAGATAAATGCTAATTTACCATATACCGTAAAATCATGATCGTCTAAATTCGGATTCACATATACAATATCGGTTATGCTGATAAAGTATGATATTTTTCCGAGTTCCATTAATAAGAACGTCATTTTCTCAAAATAACTAAATTTGCCTTCATAGGGATATTTGAGAACGATTCTGAATTTAAAATTAACATAAGCCGATAGCACCAAAAATACGATAAACATTATTATATATGAATTATTATCGATCTGTGTTATTGTGAAAAGAGTTGTGATCATCAATATAATCAATAATCCCAAGTCTACATAATACTCTTTCTTCATGCTTTCCTCACTTGTCGCTCTAAATTTTAAATCATTTCCTGACTTGGCACTAAAAGCATCACAGAATATCCATTCAAAACGCGTTAAGAAGACCTCAATCACGCCATCTATCATCGCAAAAGCGAAGTACATCACCAGTCTTCTGCAACAGGTGCTTGATGATGCCACCCGACTGATAGCGGAGTTTAGAGACGCTGCCTTTTCGCTGCCGGAGTACCAGCTGCTTAAACTGGGTGTTTTTGACACCCTAACCAAATTTAAATATACAAAGAATAAAGCGTAGATATTATAAAATAAAATAAAACTCCCAATAAAAATACAATTGATATAATCACATACTTCTTTTTCATTTATGTATCACCATTCCTTCGTTTCACTCAAGCCACAAAACGACCTGAAACATCTTGCCTTTAAAAAATTTTTTTAATTATTGTATAGCCATAGGGATAACCACAAACTACAAATCACGTGGAGGTGAGTAGGCTGCTCCATTCTGGAGTGACTGCATTTATATATGTGTTGATTGCTTTTCCAAGCACAAATAAGTGTGGCTATGCTCAGAATTAGGTAAGCTTAATACTCAAGATGTTTCAGACTTTCACCATCGCCATCCTCCATGCTGATCCAACTTTACTGCGTTAACTTTACGGTTTCAGTTACCCACATCGCTATTATTTTTGGTTGAAACGAATCCTTTTGAGAAAAAATATCCTACTACTACTGGAAAAACATATACTATAACCGGAGAGCTAACTAACAAAGATGGTATTGGAATAGAAATATTTACATAAAAACCAAATATTGAGATATAACGAGCGTAATAAATCAAGATTAAGAATAACGCAATAATTAAATCATGCATACGAATTTTCAAAGTCAATCTTAGATCATCTAAATTTAATATATACAAAAAAACACCGACTAATGAGCCCACAATGGGTCTATTGATCCCCGCATAAAAAAATAGTTGGTTTTCAGACGTTATAAGCTTTCCATTACCAACAACTTCGATGTAAATGACAAGAATAATTATGATCAAATATGGTTTTAATGGTTTGATTTTTTTCAATGAGTTCAAGACAAGCTCCCCCTTTTCTAAACTTTAATTATCTGTTTTCGGCATGCAGTAGTCAATAGGATTGGTGCATAAACTAAAAGCATCACAAAGCAATCACTTAAAATGCGTTAAGGTGTTCAATCAGAATTTTAAAGAATTTCTCTTTTTCCATGTGATTAACAAGTCTTTCTTCAATCAGACCATCTTTTAATAAAATTACCTCATCCGCAAAGCTGGCGATATAGGGATCATGGGTAACCAAAATTACTGTTTTTCGCAATTCCTGATTCATTTCTTTTAGACACCTCACCACTTCTTTTGATGATTGCGAGTCCAGATTTCCGGTTGGTTCATCAGCCAGAATTAACTTCGGGTTATTTGATAAAGCGCGACAAATGGAGGCCCGCTGCTGTTCTCCTCCTGATAATTCCCCCGGGTATTTATTCAAATGTTTTCTGATTCCAAAGCGCTGGGCATAATACAGCACACTTTCTTCAATTTCTTTCAGCTTTTTATGATCCAATAACATTGGCAGCATTATATTTTCTTTTATTGTCAGACTATCCATCAAATTATAGTCCTGAAAAACAAATCCAATTTGTTCACGGCGATACTGAGCCAGCTGATCATGACTTAATTTCGTCAATGATTTTCCCTTGTAAAATATTTCGCCTTCGGTTGGCGTATCGAGACCACCAATTAATTTTAACAAAGTTGTTTTTCCACAACCCGATTTTCCCATAATACTAATAAATGAACCACTTTCAATCGTAAAGTTCAGATGATCAATCGCCACCGTTTCGACCACTGTCTCTTTTGATGTTTTTTTCCGGTATTTTTTTTTAGACTGCATATTTGCAAAATATCCATTTTCACTCAACCACAACTCACATGCGAAACAAGCTGCCTTTCTAAAATTTTATAAAATGCCAATTCAATCAGAAAATAGCCAATTCCAAAGGCCATAAATAGACCACTGTTTTCTACAAAATCGACATTTTGAAATTTCATTTCAGCACAAAAGAAAAAACCACTCCATAGAAATGAAGTCACAATCGGCAAAAATATCAGCATAGCGGTCTCTTTTGTATATATTTTTTTTATTCGTTTGTCGGTCATACCAAGCTGTTTCAGAAATCTTGTATCCTCTAAAAACTGATTCTTATCGGTAAAAAAGCGAAAATAAAGTGAACTGCCCAATTGAATCATCATGATCAAACCTAATAAAACAAAAATGAGGAACATCATTTGATTTTCGTTTTTAATTTGTTGCAACATATCTTGTTTGTACACCGTCACTAACAAATTACTCTGATCAAATGCCTTTTTGTCAAAATTCATAGGTATTTTCCCGAGAAAAAGTGTCATTTCATTATTGGCATCAGAATATTTCTGTTGAAATTCTTCATCGCTAAAAACAATGATATTGTTTAAATTCTTATTTGATATTTTGCCGAAGATTATTTCTTGAAAATACTTCTGGATCTGATAATTGCTGCTATTCCCCGCTATCGTTAAGGCCCGTTTCATTGCGGTTGTCGCACTATTTTGAGCACCCTCTTGCTGTGATATTAAAATAATCTCGTTTCCCACCAGTGCTTCCTCTTTACCCGTTAATTTGTAATAGGAATTAAGTGATATTCCCCAATAATGAGGCTCTCTGTTTTCACTTGAGTCATATACTGGCAGGATTGGGATCGCCTCAAACGCTATTATCCCAGATTCATTAATTACATTCTCAACCATCTTAAGTTCTGATATTGCGATAATATCATAAGGATAGCTTTCTTGATCTTCAGCGTTGATTAAAGTACCATATGAAGTTGTGATACTCCCCATTAAATAAAATATCAGAAAATTCAGACTAAATATTGTAAACAAGAGTTTTTTATTCTTGTTAAATTTATACATCATGCGATTAAAGGTTAACAAATTTTTATAATACAGGTTTTTGTTTTTTCTCATTTTTTTGAAAAAAAACCGACTGCCTGAAAAAACAATTAAACAAGCACTCCCTACCAGAAGCATCATCGAAATGAGACTATTAAGCACACTGTAATAAAACCACAAACTGACTAGAATCCCAATGATAATCAGACAACCGATTAACAAGAAGGTCAAATCATAAGCCTTGTATGATTCCCATTCTATTGGGCTTTCAGAGTTTGCTTTATTGGCCGAACGTCTAAAATATCTACCGTTACTAGCCATACAGATCCCGATTATCACAATAAAGATAAAACTGCTATTAAGATAATTCCAAATTGTCACTAGTAAAATATCATTTTGAAAACCTGCTTTACCAAGTAAATCAGCAATACCAAGCACGCAAAAGCTTCCGCCCAGAAGTCCAACCAGAATCGCCAGTAGACTTCCCATTGCAAATTCAACACATAAGAGTAAATAGAGCATTTGCGGACGGATACCTAAGATCGCTAAAAAATTATAATCTTTATTCCGTATCATCAAATAATTTCGCAAGTTCATATTGGTTGATACCAGTGTAATGATTACGACAATTACAACTGCAGCATAAATAAAAGAAGCGAGGGAGCTAACATCATCCATCTCGCTCACCTTGAAGGCAATTTGAAAAAAAAATGTCATCACAAAAAAAATAACGACCATGAGGCTCTGATGGATGAAAAATAGCAAATAATCTTTTAGGCTACTGCGAAAATTCTTTAATAATATTTTTAACAGCATGATTTCTCCATTAGTCTAAACAAAGACAAAGTCAGCTGACTTCACTTTCTTTTGTGGCAAGCAAGCCTTTTGATAAATAAAACCCAACGAGGGTAGGGATGAGATAGTAAGCCGGCGCATCAGGTATTAAAAGAAGCGGCAAAAAATTCAACTGTACAAAGAAAGTGGCAACTGGTGTAAAATATATAAAGTAGAAAAAAGCAAAAATTAGACCGATAATCAGAAAGGGCCTGTTTATCTTGACTCTTAGCGAAAACGATTTCCTACACAGCAATTCAAGGAGAATGCCAAATACGATGCTAATCAATGGCAGGGTAACAATATATGTAAAACCAAAATTGTCAATAAAAAATGGCAGGGTCGAATTGAAGTTTGAATCATAAGATCCATATTTTATCATATTTTTCACTTTGAAGATGATACTAATATAGCCCATCACTAATGGTATCACCAGGTATGGGTAGATTTTTTTTAATATCCGCACAATGATCCCCTTTCTTTTTTGAAAATTATTTAACATTCAGCTACCTAATTAGCAATTTAAATTTATGATAATTAAAATCATTAAGGCCCAGCTTAAGCACTTTTTTGTTTTTCATATAAACAACTAGAGAATATGTATCTAAAGATTTTTTCTTCATTTCGTATCTTTCAATATCCCGGATATCAATAACTCTTGAAAAATTGTAGATTAAATAATTGTCATCGATATAAGCCGTATTGTGGAACATTGATAGATACCAGATAACAGGTATAAAACCGTAGATGATAAAATTATGCTGCTTAGCCGAATTCGTAATTGTAAGATTTAATAAGCCAATGATGTATAACAACTTTCCCAACAGAATTTCAAAACACCCCAAATAATTGCCAATACTTAGCTTACCTTCATACGGATATTTAAAGATAATTCTAAATCTCAGATTGATATACGAGAATATGACGGCAAAGCTAATCAAAATTATGGTATAAACCGGATTATCTACTTGTCCCAACAAGTAAACAGATAATCCCAGGATAATGATCAATAATACTAAATCCAGATAATATTGTTTTTTCATTTTCAAGCACCTCCGCTATTAAAATTTCCAGAATGAACGAGAGTCTTTATTCCTAACTTTCGCATTCGCCGGAATTTTTCTTAAAATCCCATAAAATGACAGGACATCCATGCTCGATAGAACCATATTCATCAGGGCAATTTTCGACAAAAGAATATAATTTACATTTGTTGACAATATAATTAAAACGGGTATAACCGTCAAAACAATGATCGGCAATATCAATCCCAACAAAAACCTTTCTTTTTTTATATCCTGTAAATATTCAACATAAATTGCGCCTCTATACGTACCAATAAAAATATCCGTTGATGAAATTTTATCCGGAAAAACTATCACATGCAGCATTTCATGAATGGGTACTAAGGCTAATAAAATCAAAATATCTTGAAAACTATCAATCATACTCAAATGATAATCCGCTCCCAGTCGGATCTTTAACATTAGTCCAATGATAAACATGGAAATGAAAATAACTGGAATTGCCATCACGCAAAGTTTTAAAAAGCTCGGCTCGTTAATAGCATGATAACCCTCATTCTCAGGATCAAAATCATTATTTTCCGGGAATTTTTCAAATAAGAATCTCACAATACTGGCTCCTTTTATTTTTTTACTAACGACTAAATTAAATCTACCATATCTTCATTGGGTAAAAACTCTTTTCCCGGACAATCCAGCAATTATAGGTCGGGAGATGTCGTTGGTTTCTGAATATCGGTGGTTTCTTAGCTACCGCTCATAGCATCATTATAACTTATTTTTAAGATTTTGTGTCCAACCTTATGTGTACATCATAGTCAATACATCAATGGAACGTTTTATAAAAATATAATGTACACGCTTGTCAAGACACGAAATTAGAAATTTTTAGATAAATCTCCTTTCGCGTTTTGATTAGGCAGCCAATGCCATAT